>JAPPKV010000118.1 GCA_028819775.1 Gammaproteobacteria bacterium
CTGCAAGCCGGACTGGGACCGCCACGGCCGCGCCGCCCCGTTCCGCCGCAACGACGAGCTGCTCAACCTCCTGCCGAAGGGCGTCATCGCCTTCCCCGGTTCGGGCATCACCGACAACCTCGTCGACCGCGCCCGGCAGCTCGGCATCCCCGTCTGCCGCGCGGCCTGACCCGCAGCGCATCGCGGGCCGCGTCGTCATCCCCGGCAACGGGTGGCGGCGCGGCCCGTTTCGATTCTCGCCGACGGTGTTGCGGCGGCAGCGCCGTCCTCGCGGGCGCTTCGCGCCGCGCTCGCCATCGGCATTGCCGATCGCCGATGCGATCGCATGCCGATGCAGCAACTCGTCGCGGTTGCCGGAGCCATCGCGCGTTCCCGGCCGCACCGCTGCCGATCTTCGTGACGGCGCTCCCGACGAGCCCGCCGTCATTGTGCCCGACACTGCATCGAATGGCAGTGTCCGCACCGGCGGCCACTCAATCGCCGTGGCGGCTCCGATCCGCCGCTCTCGCCGGCGACGAATCCCCCATGAATATCGCTGCACGATTTTGGCCTTTTGGACCGCGGAGCGGCTGTCTCGTCACACCGGAACGCAGCAGGCTGCAAAAGGGCGCATGCGGGCGCAAACCGTACAGTTTCGGGGCCATTTGGCGTCATGCGGCGCCTGGCGTATGCCGGAACGAGTAGATGCTCCGGGGAACCGCTACTATCGCGTTGAAGCCGTTGGCGAATTCTTGATGCGGTTCTCCAGGGAACCATGGGATTTCCTGCGGGATACCAATCCGGTTGCCCGGAGGTGCGCCTGAATCGCCCCGGTCGCCGCTCCGATATCGCCGCCGTGGTCCACGTTTCGACGCGTCCTCGGGCCGTCGGGCAGCACCGAAATGCCTTCCCCGAAGACAGCTTTCGCCTGTCCCCGAAGGTCCCGAGCGCGTCTCAACCTCTTCGTCCGATCACCGGATCAGCGGACAACGCCGGCATCGAGACGAAGATCCGGTGCTTGAAGAAGCGAAAAGCCCCCGCCCTGGGGCGGAGGCTTGTAATGCCGGTGGATGATCTTGGGACACCGAGCCCGCACGAAGGATCGATTTGCTGCGAAAAGGAAACCGACCGCTTCTCGATTTGCTACGGGGACGATGTTAGCGTGCGGCGCGAATAAAGCAACTGGGAACGACTTGTATGCCGCTCGTATTCGGCCTCGACATCGGCACAACCTCGGTCGGGTTCGCCGTGATCGACCACGATTCCGAGCTCGCCACGGGAAAAATCCACCGTCTCGGCGTGCGAATCTTCCCCGAAGCCCGCGATCCGAAGGGCGTGCCATTGAACCAGGAGCGGCGGCGGGCGCGCCTTCGCCGCCGTCAACTGCGCCGCCGGCGAGAGCGCCGGCGCCTGCTCGGCGAGCAATTGCATGCCGCCGGATTGCTGCCATCGCGCAATTCGTCCGACTGGGATCGGGTCATGAAGCGCGATCCCTACGATCTTCGGAGGCTCGCTTTCGAAGGCGAGGCGCTATCTCCGCACGAAATCGGCCGCGCCATCTATCATCTTGCGCAGCGCCGTCACTTCAGGGGCCGCGATATCGACGAGGTTGCCGACGCTGCCGATGATCCAGGCGACGACGCGGACGACAAGAAAGCGACGTCCGCGCGGGAGCAAACCGTTCAGGCACTGAGGCGCGAGGGCAAGACGCTCGGTGCCTGGCTCGCCGCACGGGGACCGCATGAGCGCAAGCGGGGCGAGCATGCCACGCGGGATATCGTCGAGGATGAGTTCGAAACGGTGTGGATGCCGCTCGTTCCGGAGCCATTCCGCTCCTCCGTTCGGGACGCGATCTTCGTCCAGCGGCCCGTCTTCTGGCGACTGAACACGCTCGGCAAGTGCCGGTTCGTCCCCGGGGCGCGCCTCTGTCCGAAGGGGTCCTGGCTCTCGCAGCAGCGGCGCATGCTGGAGAAGCTGAACAACCTCGCGCTTGCCGGGGGCAATCAGCGTCCGCTCGACCCCGAAGAACGCCAGGCCATTCTCTCCAAATTGCAAACGCAGGCCTCGATGACCTGGCGGGGCGTTCGGCGGGCGCTCGCACCGCTCTACCGGGCCCGCGGCGAACCCGGCGAGGAGAGGGCGCTCAAGTTCAACCTGGAAGAAGGCGGAGAGAAGAAACTGCTCGGCAACCCGGTCGAGGCGAAGCTCGCGGATATCTTCGGCAGCGAGTGGCAGGACCACCCCCGCAAGCAGGAAATCCGGGATTCCCTTCCCCACCGGACCTGGCAGGCCGACTACGAACAGGTGGGCGATCAGCGCGTGGTCATTCTTCCCAAGGCCGAACGAACGGCGCGCCGGGCGGAGGTCGTGCGGAATTTCGTCGTGGAGTACGGCCTGTCGAACGATCAGGCGACCAAGATCGAGACGTTGAAACTGCCGTCCGGCTGGGAACCGTATTCCATCGAGGCGCTGCAGGCGATGCTGCCGCATCTCGAAGCCGGGGTCAGGTTCGGCGAACTGGTCATAAGTCCCGATTGGGAGGCGTGGCGAGGGGAGACATTTCCCGGTCGCGAACAGCCGACCGGCGAAGTGTTCGATCGCCTTCCGAGCCCGGCCGAACGCGAGGAAAGGGAACGCCTCGCCAGCCTGCGCAACCCGACCGTCGCACGCACCCGAAACGAGCTGCGCAAGGTGGTCAACAACCTGATCGACCTGTACGGCAAGCCGGACCTGATTCGCGTCGAAGTCGCGCGCGACGTCGGCAACTCCAAGCGCCAGCGCGAGGAAAAGACGTCCGGCATCCGCCGCCAGGAACGGCGCCGGAAAGCGGCCCGCGAGGCGCTCCAGCAGAACGGGTTCGCGGAACCGTCCCGCGCGGATGTCGAGAAATGGATGCTCTGGGAAGAGTGCGGCCACCGCTGTCCGTACACCGGAGACACGATCTCATTCGACGCACTGTTCCGCACCGGGGCATTCGAGGTGGAGCACATCTGGCCGAGATCCCGCTCGCTCGACAACAGCTTCAGGAACAAGACCCTCTGCCGCAAGGACGTGAACCTCCGAAAGGGCAACCAGACCCCGTACGAGTTCTTCCGAAGCAACGAGGAAGAGTGGGACGCCTTCGCCAAGGCGAGCGCCCGGTCCACCGTCCTGAGGCACGGACGGCGTCCGTCGCGCAGCGAGGCGACGAAGTCGCGGTCGCGGTACACGGCGGCGCCGAACGCCCCGGCGCTCATCCCGTTGCGTGCGCACCAGACCTCGATCGCCCGCAGAAACCAGGCATCGAGAACGCCGCCGGGATCTGAATTCTGTATGCCCATTCGGCATAGATAGGGACGCCAGGAGAATCGGAAAACCGCTTTCGGTATGGCAAATCCTGTGAATCACACGTCAGGCCTCGCCAGGCACCGCATGCCCCCTCAGGGCGGTGAAAAAAACTTGGCTCGGTGCCTGAGCGCCCCGCCTCCGGCCACGCACATCGTCGCGATGGCCAATACACCACTCGATAACGAAGTTCCAAGCGTTGTAATACGACAGCATTGCCATTAGATTTCTGACAAACCAGTAGGGGACACCGACCGATGCGAGGCTTGCCCAAACGCATCATGGAGCATGCCCAGGCTCTTCCGGAGGCTACGCCTCTGTGTCCGGGCGCCCTGCTTCACCTCGGTCACCGCGCGGCGATCGACCAGGCATTGTCGCGCCTGGCCCGCTCGGGAGAGCTGATGCGGATCTGCCAGGGCGTATACATGCGTCCCGTCGAGACCCGATTCGGACTTCGGGCGCCGCGTCTCGGCAAGGCCCTCGCCGCGCTGTCCGCACTCTGGGGCGAAACCATCGTGCCCTGCGGAGGGGCGGCCGCCAACCGCCTCGGGCTAACCACGCAGAATCCGGTCCGCGCGGTCTACCTGACCTCCGGCCCCAACCGCCGTCTCCACTTCGGATCGTCCGTCGTGGAGCTGCGGCATGCGCCGCGCTGGCAACTTGCGGCCCCGCACCGCAAGGCCGGCGATGTCATCCGCGCCCTGGCATGGCTCGGTCCGGAAGAGGTCGAGGACGGGCTGAAAGCGGTCCTGCCGACGCTTCGCGACGAGGACCGCGCCGAACTGTCGGCCGCGCGAGCGACCATGCCGAACTGGATGGCGCAACCGGTGAGCGCTCGCCTCTCACATGGCTGAGGTGCGGTATCAGGACCTTTCGGCCGACGACCGGCGCGACGCCTTGCAGGTGGCGGAGCGTGGCAGCAACCACAAGGCGCACCTTCTGGAGAAGGACATCTGGGTCGTTGCGACGCTCGGTGTCCTCTTCGACGGCCCTTTCGCCCAGCACCTGACCTTCAAGGGCGGCACTTCGCTGTCCAAGGTATGGCGCGCGATCCGGCGTTTCTCTGAAGATGTCGACATCACCTACGACATCCGTGCCTTCGCGCCGGACCTGGTTTCCGGCGCCGGCGACGAGGCGCTTCCGCCGACCCGGAGCCAGGAGAAGCGTTGGACGCGGGCGATCCGCCCCCGCCTGACCGAGTGGGTCCGGGATCAGGCACACCCGGTTGTCGAGGCCGGGCTCACGCGCGCCGGTTTCGGAGCAGCGCTTCGTGTCGACGGGGACCGCCTTTACGTCGGCTACGACCCGCTGTTCGAGGAGACCGGATTGGTGCGCCCAGAGGTCATGGTCGAGTTCGGTGCGCGCTCCACGGGCGAACCGCACACAATTCATCCGGTCGTTTGCGACGCAGCGGTGCATTTGCCCGATCTGGCGTTTCCCACGGCGAGTCCTGCGGTCATGCTGGCCGAGCGGACTTTCTGGGAAAAGGCGACCGCGATCCACGTCTTCTGCCGCCAGGAGCGGCGGCGCGGCGAGCGGCTGTCCCGGCACTGGCACGATATCGCGCGCCTCGACGAGGCCGGCGTTGCCGGACGCGCATTGGCCGACCGCGCGATCGCGCTCTCGGTCGCCCGCCACAAGGCGATGTTCTTCTCCGAGAACGACGCCACCGGCACGCGAATCGATTACGAAGCAGCGGTCTCCGGCGACCTGCAACTTGTGCCCGCCGGCGCCGCGCTTGCCGTACTCACCGACGACTACGCACGGATGCTGGCCGATGGCATGCTGCTCGATGACGCCGAACCGTTCGATGCGCTCATGGAGCGCTGCGCCGCGATCGAGGCGCTCGCCAACGCCGCGGGGTCGAGGAGCCGCTGATGGACGTATTCACCTTCCGTGAAGAACTCATAGCCCTCTGGCCGTCCAAAAGCGACCAGTGCAAAGCTCGGACAGAGGGTAACGATCGCGAACACGAGCATCCAGCGCTCGAATCGGATCACAAAAGGCGAGTGGGATGCCGTAATCGAGGCCGCCGAGAGGCGGGAATCGCTCCCGGCTCGTTCGTTCGCAAGACGGGAACGGCAACCATTGGCACGGATGCTCGCAGGGTTGAATCGGGCCGATTTCGATGCGATGACGATCATGGAGAAAGCTGAATGGGGAGAACAGGGGAGAACCAACGAGTGCAGGGGCTCAGATCGGGGCAGGCGGATCGACGGATGGTAGGCTCGCATGCGAGGCAAGATTCTAATGTACCTGACCGCCAAGAAGAGATTGATCAAGGAAGTAGCCCCCATCATGACCAAAGTAGACGTTAGCTCAGGCTACAGGCTGTCTGGATAAGAGAGGTCCTCCCAGGACTGATATGGCGAGCAAATTGGAATCCGTTCCTGTAACCGAAACAGGGAAACCACTTTGGTGGGGCCTAGGGTCAGAAGATTACAAGCTCTCTTTGTTCGGAATGAAGCTCTCTGGGGGCGGGCCACATCAATCGAAGACGATGATGTTTCGAGAACTGGAAGCGTTGATTAGAGCGGGGGCACTAACGCCTGAGCAATTTCGAACAGCCGCGATAGACGAAAACGCAATGGGAAAGGCAACTAGTAACACAAGAAAGTTGACCTTCAGACATTTGGCCTCATTGTACGGACTTCTAGATCAACCGCTCTTGACGAGAGCCCTTCTCAAGATTTGGGCGAAAGACGTACAAGGTCATCGCCTGCAGGCTTTACTCGTCGCCTTAGCTCGTGATCCTATTTTGAGAGTCACAGCTCCTGCGGCCATGTCGGCTTCAGTAGGCCAAAGCTTGCAGTATCCGCAGATTCAAGAAGCGTTACTTGTCGCGTTTCCCGAGCGGTTCAGTGAAAAGACGTTGCGGTCGCTTGCGCAGAACTGTGCTTCATCATGGACTCAATCCGGGCATCTATTTGGAGTAGTTAAGAAACTGCGGCAACGAGTAAAGCCTACTGCTGCAACAGTCGCTTTCGCGACGCTTATTGCGGCGGCTTCCGGTTTCGGCGGGCCGACTATCCTAAGCTCCGGATGGATTAGGGTATTGGACCTCGAGCCGGAACAGGCGCTGGATGCACTACGACGCGCCGAAGCCATTGGTTTGGTCCGTGTCCGCTCGGCGGGAGATGTGACAGAGATATCCGTTGGCCAAACCATGGCACGTGTTCTAGGGATACCAGAACTTGAACACGTTTGAAGACATACTCGCTGCATATAGTAGGCAGGTCCAGCTACCATGGGAAGAAGACACGCCTCCAGCTGGTCGTGTTTGGGTGGTTTGGTACGATAAGTCGCTGCAAAGACGTTTTACCGGCCGACTTGCGGAGTTCGAGCACGTGACACTGAAGGCAGGGCATGGCTGGAAGCACCTTTCGCTTTCCAAGTGGTTCGGAGCCAGAATCGCTCGGCATGAGTTCTTCGACGCATTGGTCGACCAACCCGAGGAACTGAGAGGCCTTCTTCCCGAGATGGAAGACAGCCTAGTAGATGAAATAATGAATGCTCTGAGCTCTTGCTCCAGCAACGATGTTCTTGCCATTGACGGGTGCGGTGCACTGTTCGGAATCGCACGAATCTCCAACTTGGTCAGACGCGTCGCCGATACCATTCCCGGAAGACTGCTTGTCGGTTTCCCTGGGACACACTCCGCCGGCGTTTACCGTCTTCTCGATGCACGAGACGGTTGGAACTATCACGCCATTCCTATTCCTGGTGACAGCGCATTCTAAGAGGGGCGCCTGCATGCTCAACCGTGAGACTTTCTTGACTGATCCGACCGAGTACAGACTGGCGAATCAGGGTGTTGCAAAAATTTCCTTTCCGCCGACCCCGGAAGCTTCAGAGACGCTTCGCGGAGAACTGACCACTTTTGTGTGTGATGGCGCATACGCCAATGGTGTAGCACGCACCTTGGAGGCATTCCTGGGCTCTATTGCTGGCGGAAGCAATGCTCCGGCGGTCTGGATTTCCGGCTTTTTCGGCTCAGGGAAGTCTCACCTTGCGAGCATGCTCGCGGCCTTGTGGACAAATCTGGAATTTTCAGACGGGGCTACTGCCGAAGGGTTGGTGCAGCCCTTGCCTCCAGAGGTGGCGGCCCCGCTTAAGGAACTTCGCATCGCGGCTCGGCGAGCGGGCGGCGTGGTTGCAGCTGGCGATACGCTTGGCACGGGTCCCTCGGATCCGGTGGAGGCTACGATTGGTATCGTGCTGCGGGCCGTTGGCTTGCCAAGCGATCTTCGTGCAGCCCAGGTGGCGTTCTGGCTGGCGGATCTCGAAATCCTGGATAGTGTTTCTGCTTCGCTCGGCGAAACTTTTGACACTGACATTCGTAACTTCATCCTGTCCCCCCGGTTCGCTGCCGCGGTGTTGGAGGCAAAACCCGAATTGGCGGGTTCGACGAAAGAATTGAGAGACCAGCTCCTCTCGCAGTTCCCCGAACCTCCTGCGGTAACGGTCGACCTTCTTGAGACGATGATCCGGCGAGCGCTAATGCTGGGACGAACCGACCTGCCGTTGACCGTCATCGCGCTCGATGAGGTGCAGCAATTCATCCGGCAGGATCCCAGCTTGACGTTGAAAATCCAGACGATGGCGGAACGGTTGGCGAGTCGTTTCGACGGTCGCGTTCTCTTGGTCGCTACCGGACAGCAAGCGCTGAGTGATGTTCAAGACCTCCAGAAGCTTCTCGATCGATTCCCGGTTCAAATCGCTCTCGGAGAAGCGGATGTGGATGCGGTCATCCGCAAGACGGTGCTCCGCAAGAAGACGAGCTCTGAAGAACCGATCCGCGCGATGCTCAATGCAAATGCGGGAGAAATCAGCAGGCACCTGCGCGGAAGTCGCTTGGCGCACACGGTGCAGGACGACGATGAGGCGGTTCTCGACTGGCCCCTGCTTCCGTCTCGTCGCCGCGTCTGGGAGCACATCCTCCGCGAACTCGATCGGACCGGGCTTGGCGGGACGCTGCGAGGCCAGCTGAGGACCACTCTCGATGCTGCGCGCACTTACGGCGATAAGCCGCTCGGCCATGCCGTGCCGGTTGACTTCCTGTATGGAAGGTTCTCGACAGAAGCTTACAACGCCGGACTCTTGCCGAGTGAAACCCGAAATCGCATTGAGACGCTGCGGGGCGGGCCTGAAACAGATCAATTGAAGGCACGCATTTTGATGTTGGTATACATGCTTGGTCGTATCGCTACAGAGGCAGACCAACACGGCGTTCGTGCGAAAGTGGAGACCATCGCTGACCTCCTGGTCATCGATCTCGCGGGAGAGGACGACCTGCGTGGCAAGGCACCTGAATTGTTGCAGGAGCTCCAAGCCGATGGTGCCGCAATAGAGGTTGGTGGCGAGTGGCGGTTGCAAACGAAAGAGAGCGCCGAATGGGAAGCTGCCTATCGCAGTGAGGAGAAGGCCGTCCTGGCCGATCAATCGGGAATGACGCGGATGCGGCGTGAACTCCTCGAGGAAGAGATCGAGAGCTCTCTGGCAGTTGCGGTCAGCGTGACCCATGGTTCCAGTCGTCAGCAAAGGCGTATTCGGCGCCTGCGACCCGACGAAAAAGCGCCATCCGATGGTATCCCGTTGCGGCTCAGGAACGGGTGGAGCGAAGATCTGACGTCGGTAGAAAAGGAAATCGCAGCGGCATCGACATCCGACCCGTCAGTTCATCTGCTCACCTCGCGCCACCCGACGCGCGACAATGAGTTGACGACGGCGCTCACGACACGGCGCGCTGCCGAGCACGTTCTGCAGTTGCGAGGGGTCCCCCAAACCGATGCGGGGCGTGAGGCCCAATCCGCGATGCAATCCCGAGCGAACAAGGCGCTGGCTGCGGCCAAGGAGATCGTTCAAGAAGCCGTAGCACAGTCCCGTGTGTATCAAGCGGGCGGGAAGCTGATCGCAGGGCCGCCAAGCGAGGCGGTGAAGGCAGCAGCGACCAATGCTCTTGCCCGTCTCTACCCGCAGTTCGCGGAAGGCGACCACGCAGGCTGGGACAAGGTTCGTAGCCGGGCGATGCGCAAGGACCCGGATGCCATAAAGGCGGTAGACCACGCGGGTGCTCCTGAGAGCCACCCGGTTTGCAAGGCATTGCTGACCGAACTGGGACCCGGGCGAAAGGGCTCGGACCTACGTTCGAAATTCACTGGTCCGCCCTATGGCTGGTCCCAGGATGCCGTCGATGGGGCACTCGTCGTCCTAGCCAATGCCGGTTTGGTACGCGTGACCGGTGACGACGGGAAACCGGCCTCGCTCCCTGACTTGCCCCGGCAGAAGCTCGGCACGTGCACGTTCCGCGGTGAAACGACGATCATCACTATTGCGCAACGCATGCCGGTGCGTGGATTACTCACCGAGGCGGGCATTACATTTGAGAACAATCAGGAACACCTGGCGCTGACGGCACTCCTTGAGCGTCTGGAGGCGGCTGCGAGAATGTCGGGTGGGGAACTACCTGCGCCGGAGCCGGAGAAGGTGCCGAACATCGCCTCCTACAAATCCCTATCGGGCAACGATCTGCTTGCGGCCTTAGCAGCGGACGCAACGACTCTACGTGACAAGCTTAAGGCATGGAAGGAAACCGCGCAGACGATCGCCGCCCGACTGCCGAATTGGAGATTGGCAGAACGTCTTGTCGCCTTGGGCGCGGTAGATCAGCAGGGTGACCTTGACGATCTGCGTAGCGGGAGGCGTCTCCTCGCTGAACCGGATCCGGTGCCGCCACTGATTTCGGCATCTACGGATAGTTTGCGGGCAAAACTCAATGCTGCCCATGCCGATTGGGAAGCCGCATGGCAGAAAGGTGAGCAGCGGCTCGCCGAAGATCCAACCTGGGACAAACTGTCCCCGGAACAGAAGCACACCATCCGCCGGGACTGCGGGCTCCTGAAGGTGCCCAAGCCCGCGGTGGAAACTCCGCAGACAATCGCCGAGGCGCTTTCGCAACGCGGCCTGTCCGAATGGGAGAACATGTCCAAGGCGTTGCCGGCGCGGATCG
>JAPPKV010000234.1 GCA_028819775.1 Gammaproteobacteria bacterium
CCACGTTGATCGCCAAGGACTCGACGTGGCGCTACCTCGACGACGGCAGCGACCAAGGCACGGCTTGGCGGGAACCGGACTTCGACGACTCGTCTTGGTCCAGCGGCCCGGCGCAGCTCGGATTCAACGAGGGCGACGAGGCGACGCTCATCACCGCCGGACACATCACCTACTACTTCCGCCACGAATTCTCGGCCACGAACACCGCCTCGGTGGAGGCGCTGGCGATCGAGTTGCTGCGCGACGACGGCGCCGTGGTCTACCTCAATGGCACTGAGATCCACCGCTCCAACATGCCCGACGGCGACATCGACTACCAGACGAGGGCGAGCGCGGCCGTGGGCGGCGATGACGAGTCGACGTACTTCCTCGCCAAGGTCGCCGCGGCCGCCCTCCTGGACGGCGACAACGTGCTCGCGGTCGAGGTCCATCAAAGCTCGAGCACCAGTTCCGACGTCAGTTTCAATCTCGGACTCGACTCGGCGCTGGCCGATACCGACCTCGTCGCGACCGGGGCTACCTGGCGATACCTCGACGACGGCAGCGACCAGGGAACCGAATGGCGAGCGACCGGATTCGACGACTCGGCATGGTCCAGCGGCCCGGCGGAACTGGGTTTCGGTGAAGACGACGAGGCCACTGCGATCGCCTCGGGGCACATCACCTATTACTTCAGGTACGCGTTCAGCGTCGATGACCCCGACGCGGTCAGCGACTTGAGGCTGTATCTCAAGCGCGACGACGGTGCGGTGGTGTACCTGAACGGCAACGAGGCGGCGCGCGACAACCTGCCAGAGGGAGAAATAACGTCCACCACCCTTGCGGACAATGCAGCCGACGACGGCAACAACTTCCACGAGTTCGCGATCGACGCAACCAACCTCATGGCAGGCGAAAACCTGCTCGCGGTGGAGGTCCACCAAGTCAGCACGACGAGCTCGGACCTGAGTTTCGACCTGCGGCTGACGGACGTGGCGGAGGCGCCGGAGAGCGGGGTGGCCGCTGCGGGCGCAACCAACGTGCAGCGGTTCGTCGATTCCGTAACGGCGACGGACACCGTGGACACGGATGTCCAATTGACCAACGACCTACCGGCCAGCCTGGTTATCGATGCCGAGATCGAAGTCGTGTTCACCGCCACCGACGATTCGGGCAACGAGACGACCATGTCGGTCATGGTGCTGACGAAGATCGGCCCGGATCTCACTGTGCCCGATGACATATCCGTGGTCTCACCGGACGGGGCCGCCGTGTCGAGCGATGTTCAGATCATTGCGGACTTCCTCGCCGCTGCCACCGCCTACGACCAGGACGGCAACGAACTAGACGTCACGCACGACGCAGGCGACACGTTCGATCTCGGCACGACCAGCGTGACCTTCTCGGCCACGGACGGCCTGGGTCGAACGGCCGAGGAAGCGGCGAGGGTCACGGTCGGCCTCGACGGCGACGACGACGGCATATTGGACGACGACGACAACTGCCCGGCGGTTTCCAACGCCGACCAGACCGATACCGATCTCGACGGCGAAGGAAACGATTGCGATACGGACGATGACGACGACGGCGTGCCGGACATGGCCGACGCCTACCCGCTGGACCCGAACCGCAGCATCGAGGAGACCGACGCTGTCACCGAGGAACACCACGTGCTGATGTTCGCCGCGGCCGCCGACCCGACGCTCCAGGGCTTCGCGCGCGTCATCAACCACTCCGCAGTGGCCGGTACTGTCGAGATCGAGGCCATCGACGACCAGGGAGCGACGTTCGGCCCGGTGTCCTTGGAGATCGACGCCAATGCAACCGTCCATTTCAATTCCGACGACTTGGAGAACGGCAACTCGGCGAAGGGTCTGCCGACGGGCACGGGACCGGGCGGCGGCGACTGGCGGCTCGTGCTCTCGAGCGATCTCGACATCGAGGTGCTCGCCTATAGCCGAACGCCCGGCGACGGCTTCCTGACGTCGATGCACGATCTCGTCCCGGAAGGCGAGGACGGTCGACACCGCGTGGCCATTTTCAATCCCGGAAGCAACCTGAACCAGGTCAGCCGGCTGCGGCTGATCAACCCCGGCGATTCGACCGCCACGGTCACCATCACGGGGATCGACGATACCGGCGCGTCGCCGGGCGGCGAGGCGCAGGTCTCCATACCCGCGAAGGGCTCGACGACTCTTGATGCCACCGAGTTGGAGTCCGTCGGGAACGACGACGGACTAGGCGATGGCGCCGGCAAATGGCAGTTGTTCGCGGATTCCGACACGCCGATCCAGGTCATGAACCTCATGGCCCTCGCCCAGACCGGCCACCTCACGAACCTGTCGACGGCGCCGGCGATCATGGACGCGGCCGGGCACACCGTGCCAATGTTCCCGGCGGCTTCGGACGCCTCGGGCCGGCAGGGATTCGTCCGGGTCATCAACCACTCCCGAGAGGCGGGCGAGGTGTCGATAGACGCCTTCGACGACACGGATCGGGACTATCCGGTGTCGACGTTGACGTTGGCCGCCAACGAGACGAAGCACTTCAACTCCAACGACCTGGAAATGGGCAACGAGGACAAGGGGCTGACCGATGGCACCGGCGCGGGCGAGGGAGACTGGCGGCTCGTGCTCGCAAGCGATCTGGACATCGAGGTGCTCGCGTATATCCGCACCACGACGGACGGTTTCCTCACGGCGATGCACGACACTGTGCCGCTTCAGGACAACCGGCACCGCGTGCCAACGTTCAATCCGGGTTCGAATGCGAACCAGGTGAGCCAGCTGCGGCTCGTAAACGCCGGCGACGCGGCGGCACAGGTCACGATCCGGGGTATCGACGACTTAGGTGAACGGTCGGCGGGCACCGTCACCGTTAGCGTCGCACCCGGAACGTCCGAGACCCTGACGGCGCAGCAATTGGAAGCGGACGGACTCGGAGATGGAGCCGGCAAGTGGCAGTTGATCGTCGAATCCGATCAGCCGGTCATCGTGATGAGCCTGTTGTCGAGCCCCACGGGACACCTGACGAACCTGTCCACGGCACCGGGGCGGTGATCGACGGCTATGGAGACCCGCGACGATATCGAGTAGGGTGAGGCTGTCGATCGCGGGCACACCGATCGCGTGTCGGTCGTGTCCGCGATCCAGCGACGAGGCGGCCATGGGGTGCCCCAAATGTACGTTACCGGCAAGGCAATCGACCGACGTACATTCCTGAAGGGTGCGGGAGCGACCGTGTCCCTGCCGTTCCTCGGGGCCATGGTTCCCGCCATGAAGGCATCTGCCGCGAGCCGGCCTACCCCGCGGATGGGTTTCTTCTACGTCCCCAACGGTATCCACCCGCCGAGTTTCCACCCCGCCGGCGAAGGCGGCAGCGGCTACAAGTTCACTCCTGTTCTCGAACCGCTTGCCCCGATCCGCGAACACGTCACGGTCGTGACGGGGTTGAGCAACATCGCCACGGCACGGGGTGGAGGCGGCCATTCGAGTGCTCATTCGGGCTGGCTGAACGGCGCGCCATCCAAGCAGACCGAGGGCTCCGACATCCGGGCCGGCAAGACCCTGGACCAGTATGCAGCCGATCACCTCGGCCGGGACACCATACTCCGCTCCCTGGAACTGACCACCGAAGACAGCATCGTCGCGGGTTTGTGCGAACTCGGCTATAGCTGCGTGTACCGCAACTCGACGTCGTGGCTTACGCCCACCACACCCCTACCCCACGAGAACAACCCACGCGCGGTCTTCGAACGTTTGTTCGGCACAGAGGCGACGCCGGAAGCACGAGCCCGGGAACTCGCCAACGACCGCAGCATCCTGGATTCCGTCGCCGAGGAGATGACGCGGCTCGAGCGCCGGCTCGGCATTGGCGACCAGCGGACCGTGAGCGACTACATGGGCGCCATCCGCGACGTCGAGGCACGGATTGAGAAGATCGAGAAGAGCCAGAAGCACGCGGTCGGGGCGGGCTACGAGCGGCCCGCCGGTATTCCCGCGGACTTCAGGGACCACATCCGGATCCTGTTCGACCTGCTCGTGCTCGCCTACCGAGGCGATATCACCCGGGTAAGCTGCACGCAGATCGGGCGGGAGAACGGCAACCGCAGCTATCCCTGGGTCGGTGTCAACAGTGGCCACCATGGCATCACCCATCACGGCAACGACCCCGTGAAGATCCAGCAGCAGGTGACGATCGACACCTACCACATGACCCTTTTCAAGGACTTCGTCGAGACGTTGCGCGACACCCCGGACGGCGATGGATCCCTCCTCGACCAATCGCTCTTGATGTACGGCTGCGGGCTGGGCGACGGCAATACGCACAGTTTCAGCAACCTTCCCGTGGTGATTGCCGGCGGCGCCAACGGCAATCACAAGGGCGGTCGGCACCTTGTCTACCCGATGGATACGCCGCTCATGAACGCCGGGGTCACGCTGCTCGACAAGGTCGGCGTCCACGTCGACAAGATCGGCGACAGTACCGGGCGCCTGGCCCTCCTGTAACGACCCGTGAGATGACGCTTCCGAGAAGGACCGCGGCGGCGCTCTTCGCGGGAGCGCTCCTCGCGGGCACCGCCGCCGGTTCCGCGCCACCTTTGGTCGAGGCCGCCAAGGTGGGCGACCTGGACCACGTTCAATCCCTGCTCGAGGCCGACCCCGGCGCCGTCAACCAGCCCGGTCCCGACGGTTCCACAGCCTTGCACTGGGCGGTCAACCAAGACCATCTGGCCATGGTTGAAGCGCTGCTCGGCGCAGACGCCGACGCCCAGGTGCGAAACCGCTACGGCTTCCCGCCGATCGCGCTGGCCGCGATGAACGGCAATGCCGACGTCTTGACCCTCCTGATCCATGCCGGTGCCGATCCCCGGGCGAGGGTGCCGGGCGGCGAGTCGGCGATCATGACCGCAGCCCGAACCGGCGATCCCGGTGCGATCCGCGTACTGCTTGCCGCCGGCGCCGATCCCAAAGCGCCCAACGAGGCCGGCCAGACCGCGTTGATGTGGGCCGCTGCGGCGAACAACCCGGACGCGATCACGGCGCTCGTCGACGGCGGCGCCGACCTCGCGGCCAAGACGCCCAAAGGCCTCGACGCGCTGCTGTTTGCCGCGCGTGCCGGTCGCCGGGCCGCCACCGAGGCTTTGCTCGACGCAGGCGCGGATATCGGTTCCACCATGGCCACGGGCGAGAGCGCCCTGGAAGCAGCGCTGGTCAACACGCATTGGGATATCGCGGATCTGCTGCTCGATCGCGGTGCAGATCCGAACCAGGCCGATGCCGGCTACACGGCCCTGCACCGGGTCACGGTGCAACGCCAGATCATCCGCGGCGTGGTGGCGAGCGAAGAGGCGGCGATACCCATCGGATCCCTCGACATCATCTTGGACCTGATCCGCAAGATGATCGCCAACGGCATGGACGTGAATGCCCGGATGGCCAAGGATCGGCTCAAGGAACAGCGCTTCGTGAACATGCGCGACGTGCTGTTCCGCGTCGGGGCCACGGCATTCCTGCTGGCGGCGAAGGAAGCCGACCTCGAACTGATGGAGTTGCTGCTCGAAGCGGGCAGCGACCCGACGATCCCGACCTTCGATGGCACCACGCCGGCGATGGTTGCGGCCGGACTCTATAGCGACACCGGCAACTACGGACGTTTTGTCCAACGCGGCTGGGCCGGCCATGTTCTCGATGCGACCGAGATGTGCCTCGACCTCGGCAACGACGTCAACGCGGTCAACGACGTGGGTGATACGGCCCTGCACGGCGCGGCCTACCGCGGCGCATTGGATGTTGCGCAACTGCTGGTCCGACGCGGCGCCAAGTTGGACGCCGTGGACACCCGTGGACTGACGCCGCTCTCGGTGGCGACGGGCGTCTTCTACAAGATGGGCGTTTCGCAGAAACCGCACATCGCCAGGTTCCTACGCTCGCTCATGGAAGTGCGCGGTCTGTCCACCGAGGTGCTGCCGCCCGATATGGACGAACGCTGCCTGTATTGCTATCTGACGCAATACGCGCAGTTCGAAGCCGCCAAGAAGTACGCTCAGGAACTCGAGGAACGCTTTGCCAAGGAGCAGGAGAGCCAGGCGGTCGCGGTGAATCGTTGAGCTTCGGGCCGCCGCGAGGGTGGCACCTACGTCGGCGTCGCTACAGTGCTAGCCACGGTCCACGTCGGCGTTCTGTCCCCGGTCGCGCAGCAGGTGGTCCATGAGAACCAGCGCCACGACGGCCTCCGCGATGGGGGTCGCCCGGATACCTACGCAGGGATCGTGGCGTCCGGTGGTGACCACATCCACTTCGTCACCGTGGACATCGATGCCTCGACCCGGCTTGGTGATGCTCGACGTTGGCTTTAGGGCGATGCTGGCGACGATGTCCTGACCGGACGATATCCCGCCGAGCACGCCACCTGCGTCGTTCGACAGGAAACCGCCGGCATCGCGTTCGTCGCGGTGTTCGCTGCCGCGCTGGCGGACGGAATCGAATCCCGACCCGAACTCCACGCCCTTGACGGCGTTGATGCCCACCAGTGCCTTGGCGAGATCCGCATCGAGCTTGCCGAACACCGGCTCGCCTAAACCCACGGGAACGCCTCTGGCGACCACGGTGACCTTTGCGCCGATCGAGTCGCCATCCCGGCGCAGAGCATCGATGAGCGCCGCGATGTCGTCGACGGCGCCCGGGTCCGGGCAGAAGAACGGGTTGTCCCCCACGGCATCGAGATCGACCACGTCGAGAACGATGTCGCCGATATGGGCCAGGTAGCCGTGGATCGTGGTTCCGGCATGCTGCGCCAGGTATTTGCGCGCGATGGCGCCGGCGGCCACCCACATGGCTGTCTCCCGGGCCGAGGCCCGTCCGCCGCCCCGGTAGTCGCGCTGACCGAATTTCGCGTGGTAGGTGTAGTCGGCGTGGGCCGGCCGGAACTGATCCTTGATCTTGCTGTAGTCCCGCGACCGCTTGTCGACGTTCTCGATGGCAAGCCCGATGGGCGTGCCCGTCGTGACGCCCTCGAAGACTCCCGAGAGGATCCGCACCTGGTCCGGCTCCCGACGCTGGCTGGTGTACTTCGAATGGCCGGGACGGCGCCGGTCGAGGTCGCGTTGCAGATCGTCCTCGCTCAATGGTAGGCCGGGTGGGCACCCGTCCACGACGGCGCCCAAGGCGACACCGTGGCTCTCGCCGAACGTGGTGAGGGTAAAGGCCTGTCCGAGAGTGTTCCCCGCCATCGGGTTAGCGCGTCTCGCGAGTACCCGAGCGCGTCTCGTGGGTACCCGAGCGCGTCTCGCGAGTACACGAGCCGTTCAAGAGCAATTCGATGCCCTGTGCCAAATTCAATCTACGTGTCAACGTCAATGCCGCAAATGGAGTCTAGCTTACCCCACCCGTCCCGAACCCATTCGGTCACCGAGTGAGACGAACACCCCGAATCCCCCACCGGGCTGGGGTTCGGCGCGCTCCAGGTCGACCCACACGGCGTGGAGTTGGGGAAACGCCGCGTCGAACTCCCGACCTAGGCTACCCGCCTCTCCGACCAGAATTCCGCCCGCCTCCAAGTGCGCGCCGATGTCGTCGACAACACGCCGCCACACGCCGAGACCGTCCAAGCCACCGTCCAGGCCATGGCGAGGCTCGTGGAGATACTCGGACGCCGCGTTGTCGAGTTCCGCCGTGCGCGCATAGGGCGGATTGCACAGCACCAGGTCGTAGCGCCGCCCGCCAAGACTCGCAAAGAGGTCCGACGCGATGACCTCGATCCGGGACGAAACGGCGGGATCGGTGTTGCGAACGTTGTCGCGGGCGGCCGCGACGGCAGCATCGTCGTCGTCCACCAGGTCGACCCTGGCCCCGTGGAACACGTGGGCGGCGGCGATTCCGATACAGCCTGATCCGCAGCACAGGTCGAGTATTCGCCCGGGCTCGCGGTCAAGCCACGGTTGAACCCTGTTCGCGAGCACCTCCGCAATCGGCGAACGCGGGATCATGACCCCTGGGCGCGCGTGCAACCGCAGATCCCCGAACCACGCCTCCCCGGTCAGATAGGGCACGGGCACCCTGTCCTCTATCCGACGTCGCAACAGCGCTTCGAGGTCGCCCGCCAAGGCGCGCGTGAGCCGGCGGCCGCGAAGGACCCCGGTTACCAGCCGCCAGGCTTCATCCCGGGCGTTGTCGGTGCCGTGGCCGAATACAACGTCAGCCTCCTCGAGCCGGAGGGCGAACGCTTCGATCAGGTCCTCGGTGTCGTCGTCAACGGGTAGGTTTGGCACCCGGAATCACCAGTTCCAGGCGATCGGGCGATTCCCCTTCCCGGGGCAGGAATGCGCCAGCCCCGAAGGCGCCCGCCTCGACGCCTGCGGCTCGGAGTTGTTCCGAGCCACGTTCGGCGCACGCCTCGGTGCGTCGGCGGGATTCCTCCGGATCGTCGATGCCCCCCAAGTGACAGACCAATACAATTCGGCCTGCAAACGGCGTCAAGGCCGGGGCGAGATCGTCAAGCGCCTTGAGCGCGTCCTCGTCGAGTTCTCCCGAACGGTTCGGGGCTGCGGCGTTTACCACCGCAAAGCCTCGTGAATTCAGTGCTTTGACAACGTCTTCTGCCGAACCACTAGAACTGCCGCCGGCGACGACGGCAAAGTCCACGTGGGCGTTGACGCGGCGATTCGGGCGTTGCACCACGTAGATCGAGACCAGTGCCGCGCGACCGGCATCGGCGAATCCCAGGTTCGAGCCGTCGATGGTCGTTGCCAGGTAGAACTGGGCCGGGTCGGGTGCCGCCATTTCCTTGACGCGAAAGACCTGATTGGCCCACAGGGTGCTGTGCCCGCACTCCTGCCCTCTACAGGTGAAATCCACCCGTCCACCTAGGTCGCCGACCACGGCCTCGTAGTGTTCGACGACGTCGTCGAGCCGGGTGCCGCCCGGCGTTCGATAGGTGACGCGCGCGAGCTTGGCGGCCGTTCGAATGCTGCGGTCGATCCGGACCTCCCGACGAATCCTGGCGACCTCGCCGGTAACGAACTCGTAGCTGCGCACGCTCGTCTCCGGCGAGTATTCGACGATCCACGCGCCGGGGTACCGCGCCATGCCGACCGGATCCGAGGAACCCGGGACATCCGACTGAGCAAACGTGCTCGCCGCGCCCAGCAACGCGAGACCCCCGAGGGCGGAAGACGGCCATTTCCCGTGGCAAACCGTCATTCCTGGTGGCTCCAGGCGGTGGGGGCTACGAATTCGACGTCCACTCGCTGCTCGCTCGTCATGAGGTTGGAGATGATACTCCCCAGATCCGCGCCGTCGAACAGCAGACGGTACAGTGCGTCCGCGAGCGGCATGTAGACGCCGAGTTCCTCGCTCTTGGCGTGCACCACCCCGACGGTGTTGACCCCCTCGGCCAGTTTGCCGAGTTCGTCCATGGCCGCATCCAGCGACGTGCCGCGTGCCAGCTTCAGCCCCAACTGGAAGTTCCGCGAGTAGGGCGACGTACACGTCGCGAACAGGTCGCCGACGCCCGACAGTCCCAGGAACGTGAACGGGTTGGCCCCGAGCGAGACGGCGAAACGCCCCATCTCCGCCAGGCTGCGCGTGACCAGCATCGCCAGGGCGTTCTGCCCGACCTTGAGTTCCGTGGCCATCCCGCAGACGATCGCGTAGATGTTCTTCAACGCGCCGCCGAGTTCGACCCCGTACACGTCCGTGCTGGAATAGACCCGGAACGTCGGGCTGGTGAGTATCCGCTGAACGGTTGTCCGAAGCGCCTCGTGACGGCTTGCCACCACCGTGCCGGTGTAGCGGCCGTCCGCCATCTCCTCGGCGAGGTTCGGACCGCTGATCACGCCGACTTTCGTGTGCGGCAGACCCTCCTCCAGGATCTGGCTCATGAGCCGAAACCCTGCCTCGATGCCCTTCGTCGCGCTGATCACGCAGGTGTCTTTCCGAACCAGCCCGTCGAGTTCCGAGGTCACCTCCCGGAACGAAGCGCTCGGCACGGTGACGAACACGACATCGCTCGCGCCAAGGGCTTCGGCAAGATCCGAGGTCGGATGTACGCGTTCCGCGAGCGGGTGGCCGGGCAGATAGCGTCGGTTCTCGCCGTGGGTCAGAATGTCCGCGAGTTGCGCTTCATCGCGCATGCACAGATGCACGTCGACGCCGTTCGAGGCAACGATATTGGCGACAGCCGTACCGAAATTGCCCGCACCTACGATAGCGGTCTGCATCCTGTCCCCCTACCTCAACGGACGTTGAGCAACCGTTCGCCCGAACTTA
>JAPPKV010000154.1 GCA_028819775.1 Gammaproteobacteria bacterium
GTCGTAGCCGGCCGCCATCCGGCCCTTCTCGAGGATGTTGTTGTAGCTGTCGAAGGTGCCGAGCGACGGCAGACGCATTGAGCCGGCCTTCGGGGCGTTCGGATTGGCCCAGTCGAAGTGCGTGAAGTCCTTGTCGTATTTCAACGGAAGCAGGTAGGAGATGCCGTGCTTGTAGTCGGGATCCTGGCAGGGAGGATCCGCCGCTCCCGCGGCCAGGGCCCAAATCCCCGCCGCCAAGCCGAACAACCTGACGAGTCTCTTCCCCATGCGTCGAAGCGTAACAGATCGGGGCGAAACGACGGTTTGCGCTGATATGATTCACGGCCCATGGTGGCGGACGAGTAGGTTGGCGCCAACGAACCCCGTCCCGATCCGCAAGGCGGCGACGATTCTTCTCCTGCGTCAAGGCGGTCCCGGCGTCGAGGTGTTCATGGTGCAGCGTCCCGGACGCGGCATCTTCCCGAACCTGCACGTATTCCCCGGCGGCAAGGTGGATCCGGCGGACGACGGTTTGTCGCATCTGTGCGTAGGGCTCGACGACCGCCAAGCATCCGCGCAGTTGGGGGTGACGGCCGGTGGCCTACGCTATTGGGTCACGGCCATCCGCGAGTGCTTCGAGGAATGCGGGGTGCTTCTGGCGTACCGCAACGACCGTCCGTTCATGGCCTCGGGAGACGATGAACGGGCCCGGTTCGACCGCCACCGACATACCCTCGCTGCGCGTGACGACAACCTTGCTGCGTTGGCGGCCCGGGAAGGACTGCGGCTGGCCACCGACCGGGTCCTCTACTTCAGCCACTGGATCACCCCGCCGTCGGCTCCGGCCCGGTTCGACACCAGGTTCTTCGTCGCGGCGATGCCGGACGGCCAGCGGGCGGTTGAGCACAGCGGCGAGACGGTCGCCGGCGACTGGGTCCGGCCCCGCGACGCGCTGGCGAACTTCGACGCCGGCCGGTGGCAGATGATCCACCCGACGCTCACCACGCTGCGCACCGCTTCACGCTTCGAAACCGTCGCGGGCCTCCTCGCGGCGGTAGCTGCCCGTCAACACCTCGGCGAGGTCACCGCAACACTGCACGAACAGGGAATGCAACACGTTGGCGACGCTTGAGGTACGCCGGGCAGCCAAGCACTTCGACGACGGACGCGGCAGACGGCGTGTGCCCGCGCCGGTCGAGTTCACCGTGCAGTCCGGACGCACGACGGCGCTGTGGGGACCGAGCGGGTCCGGAAAGTCGACCCTGCTGAAGGTGATGGCCGGAATCCTGGTGCCGGACGAGGGCACCGTCGTCTTCCACGATGCCGACGGCGACACGCTTGACGTCCCCTCGGCATCCGAGCGGCAGCGCGTGCGATTTCGGCGACGCCATCTCGGGTTCATCTTCCAGTTCTTCAACCTGGTTCCGACCCTGACCGTCGCCGAGAACGTGATGCTGCCGCTGGAGCTAAACGGGCTCGCCGGGCGGACCGATGCGCTCGACCGCCTGGGGACGCTCGGCCTCGCCCATTGCGCGGACCGGTTTCCGGAAACGCTTTCCGGCGGCGAACAGCAGCGTGTTGCCATCGCCCGGGCGCTTGCTCACGAGCCCGCCGTCGTCCTGGCCGACGAGCCGACCGGGAATCTCGACGGCGGCAATGCCGATGCCGTCACCGAACTGCTCTGGCGGGAAACGGACCGTGCCCACTGCGCCCTCGTCGTCGCGACGCACAATCAACGCATCGCCGACCGGGCGGACGAGGTGATCGCGCTGGCCTAGCAGCCTGTCGGACTCTTCGGCGCAAGCCGAAAGGTCTGGCGGGTGCTAGGGCGGCTTGGGTTGGGGCAAAATGCGGTGCCGCGAGGCAACGGATTTTGTGGCGGTAGTGCGATGACCGTTCTGCTTCTCAGAAGCCAACTGCGCTTCGCGGTTCGCCACCCCGTCGGCATGGCCGCATCCATCGTCGGCGTGACCGTGGCGGTTCTCGCCGTGGTGACGGTCCACCTTGTCGGCCATTCGATCCGCGACGACCTCGACGACTTATCGATTGCCGGACACACCCACGTCGCTACTGGCGAAACGCGCCACGAGTCGAGCTATTTCGAATTGCGTCGACGTTGGCGCGCCTCCCACGCGGCCGCCGGCGCGTCCGGATCGCCCGCCACGCGGCCCGACTGGACCCGATCCGTCGTTGCGATGTTCCCGGTCATCGAGGGGTACCTCGAGATCCAAGGGCAGCCGCGACGCATCGTCGGCTTCGATCCCGTGGCCGCATCGGGTCTCGGCGGTGGTGCGCTGGCCGCGTCGAGGCCGGGTACGGACTACGGCCTCTTCATGGTCGACGACGCGGTCATGGTGTCGTCGGCGACCGCGCGCGACATCGCCGCCGCAGGCGGATCGATCGCCGGCATTCCGGTGACCGTCCTCGAAGCCGCGACCGAGGTGATTCTCGCGGATCTGCCCACGGCGCAGCGCCTGTTGGGTCGCGACAACGAGATCGACGCCGTCTGGCTGCGCCTCGCCGACGCCCGGTCGCGGCTGCTCGGGTGGCTGGACCAACTCCTGCCGGGCATCGCCGCCAGCCTGCCGCGCTACACGGACCCTGTCATCGAGGGCTTCGAGGTGACGGCCGCGGACCGGTGGAACCCGTCGCGTCGTTTCGCGGACGCCATCCTGTTCAATCTCGGCATGCTGTCGCTCCTGTGTCTGCTGATGGCGGCGTTCATCGCCTTCCAGGCGAGCGCATCCAACGCCGCCCGCCGACGCACCGAACACGATCGGCTGCTTGCGATCGGGGCATCCCGGTGGACCCTGATGTGGGTTTCCGGCATTGAGGGTCTTGCCATCGGGGTGATCGGCGCGCTCGCGGGACTGGCACTCGGCTTCGTCGTGGCGCATGAACTGTTGCAGGCCGCGATGCCGCAACCGATTCCGACAACCCCAGGTAACGACCCGGACGACAAACAAGCCCTGGCACTAGACGGTTGGGTCGTCGCCAAGGCCCTCGCCTGCGGCGTCCTGGCATCCGCGCTCGGCCCGTTGGCTGAAGGTCGGTTCGCGACAAACGCCCGGTTCCGTCTGGGCTTCGCCCTGGTCGCCGTCGGCATCGCCGCGATCGGTCTCGTCGACGGCGGCTTGGGCGCCGCCTATGTCGCGCTCGCCGCGATCTGCGCAGCGCACGTTCTCCAAGTCGTGCCGCTCGCGGGACACGCCGCCGGTCCCCTCGCGGCAATGGGACGGTCGTTCACGACCCGCGCCAACCTGCGCGGGACCGCGGCGCGCAGCCGGGAGATTCGTTTGGCGCTCGGCGCCCTGTCCGTCGCCGCCGCCGTCGCCATCGGCATGGGTCTCATGGTCGAAAGCCTGCGCCGGGACTTCACGGAAATGCTCGACGTGCGGCTTGCCCGCGGGATCTATGTCCAGACCGCGTCCGATGTCTCGGAGTCGGACCTCGACGCGCTGCGCGCGATGGACGGCGTCCGGGAAGCGCGGCGGTACGGGGACGTTCCCGCACGCGTCGACCAGGGACCCGTCAATGTCCGCGTCGCGGAACTGGACTTCTACGAGACCTCCCGGTACGGCTTCGACAGGGCGATTGGCCACGAAGGCATGGTCAACGAGGTGGGTGCGCGGCTTCTCGGGATGGGAACAGGCGATGTCTTGGACCTGGTTGTCGCGGGCAGAACAGTCCCCGTGGAAATCGCCCACGTCTTCCGCGACTTCGGCGCCGCGGTGCCCCGCGTCATCCTGCCAACGACCTTCCTGACCGAACTCGAAACGACCTCCGTCAGCTGGCGGCGCGTTACCGTCCGGACAAATCCGGACGCCGCCGGGGACCTGACGGCCACATTGGGCGAACGCTACGGTGCCGACCGGGTCAGCAACCACGACGACATCCGCGAGGCGGCGGTCGCCGTGTTCGATCGCACGTTCGTGGTGAGCCGGTCACTCGCCGCGATGGCGCTGGTGGTGGCGGCTATCGGGCTCTACGCGGCCTTGACCTCGTTGCAGGCGAGCCGGTCCCGGGAGTTCCGCCTGCTCTCGGCCGTCGGCCATACCCGGGCGGAACTCTGGCGGTTGGCTTTGTCCCAGACCGTCGTGCTCGGTGCCATGGCCCTGATCACCGCGCTACCGCTCGGACTGGCCATCGCGTGGGTGCTCTGCGACTTCGTCAACCCGGCCGCCTTCGGCTGGTCGATCGGCCTTCACGTCGACTTCGCGTCGATCGCCGGGCCTTTGCTGCTCGGCGTGCTAGCCGCGTGCGCCGCCGGAGCGTTACCGGCCTATCGTGTGGCGTTTAGGGAGATGCCGTAGGCGATGTCGGAGCCAGCAAGAACGATCCTCTTGGCTTGGTGCGCGGTGGGCGCCGCGGTCCTGTTGGTCGCCTGCACCGAGCCGGAACGCGATGCGGCGCGGAGTCTCCGCTCGGTTCTCGGTTCCGCCGACGGAACCCCGGCCGGGTTCGCCCGGGCCGACCGGATCCGCGACTTCGTGTTTCCCGCCGACCACGGACCCCATCCGGCGTATCGCAGCGAGTGGTGGTACCTGACGGCGGTGGTCTCGGCTGCGGGCACTGCAACGCAACCCGCGGCGCGGGAGTTCGGCGTGCAGTTCACATTGTTCCGACAAGGGTTCGAGGCCCGCGCCGGAGAAATCCCGGTACCGAACAACGGACCCGAGGCCTGGCGAACCGGGCAGGGATACATGGCGCACGTCGCCTTGTCCGACATCAGAGCCCGCCGCCACCTGGCGGCCGAGCGTTTCAGTCGCGGCCATCCGGCTCTTGCCGGGGCACGGGCGGAGCCGTTCCGGGTCTACCTCGACGATTGGCAGCTCGCATCCACCGGCGGCACCTTTTCGCCGCTGCGGCTGACCGTCAATACCGCGGACTTCTCGGCCGATCTGCTGTTGACGGCAAAGAGACCGGCCATCCTGCAGGGCGATGGCGGTCTATCCCGCAAAGGACCGGGCAACGCCTCCTACTACTATTCGGTGCCGCGCCTCGAGGCGCAGGGCGAACTCGTGGTCGGCGGTTCGAGCCACGCGGTCAACGGACTGGCATGGATCGACCGCGAGTGGAGCACCAGCGTGCTGGGTGATGCCTACCAGGGATGGGACTGGTTCGCGCTGCACCTCGACGACGGTCGCGACCTCATGCTCTACCAACTGCGTCGGCTAGACGGACAAACCGACGCCTACAACGCCGGCAGCCTGGGGAACGGGGCGGTGTCGCGGACGTTGACCGCAGGCGATTTCTCGCTGAACCCGATCGAGCACTGGCGCGGCTGGCCGGTGGCCTGGCAACTCGTGATTCGCGGCGCCGAGCCGCAGCAATACGTCATTCGCGCCGCGATCAACGACCAAGTCATGCATACGGCGGTGCGATACTGGGAAGGCGTTGTGCATCTCGAAGACGACGAGGGCCGGCGCCGTGGCGCCGGATACATGGAACTGACGGGGTATTGACCAAGGTGAAGCTCGACTGGGAGAAAGTGCGCTCGGAGCGGGGACCGAGTCTCGGCATCCTCGATGTCCGGTTCGACTGGATGCGCCACCCCGCCGGGAATCCGGTGCTCAAACGCCTGGTGCTGGAGTCGGTGGACTGGATCAACATCGTCGCGCTCACCGCCGAGGGTCTGTCGATCATGGTCGACCAATACCGCTTCGGCATCGGCGCCCGCACGCTCGAAACCCCCGGCGGCATGGTCGATCCCGGCGAAACCCCCTTGGAGGCCGCGAAACGGGAACTGCTCGAGGAGACGGGCTTCGGCGGCGGCGAGTGGCACTATCTCGGTGCCGTGGAGCCCAACCCGGCCATCCACCCGCACCTCTGCCACCACTTCCTGGCGGACGGCGTCGAGAAACTGGCCGAGCCCGAACCGGGCCCGGGCGAAGCCATCGGGCTAGAGTTCCTGTCCCTGGATGGAATCCGTGCGGCGATGGCCGACGGCAGTCTGCGCCACGCGCTCGCGCTCTCCGCGCTGGCACGGGTGTTTCCGCTCTTCGACCACCTGCACCGCCGTTAGCGCCTCCCGTCGATACGGGGAAGGCACCGAGGAAGGTTATAGTCCCGCCAACGTTACGCACCTTCGGATGTCAGCAATGCCCGGCTTCACGACCACCATCGTCCACTCCGACCGCCGGGGGGGCATCGAGCACGGATCGCTGCACAAGCCGATCCATGCCTCCGTCGCCTATGGCTACGAGGACGTCCAAGATCTCGCCGACGTCTTCCAGGGCCGCAGTTCCGCGTACTCCTATGGACGGCAGGTCAACCCGACGGTCACCGCGCTGGAGACCAAGATCAACGCCATGGAACGGGGCGTCGCGACGGTCTGCTTCGGTACCGGCATGGCCGCCATCGGCATGGTGCTGTTCGCGCTGCTGCGCAAGGGCGATCACTTCGTGTCCAGTTCGTTCCTGTTCGGCAACACCAACAGCCTGTTCCAGACCTTCGGTCTGCACGGCATCGACGTGACCTTCGTCGACGCGACGAGCACCGCGGCGGTTGCCCAAGCCATCGGCCCCGACACACGTCTCGTGTTCGTCGAGACGATCGCCAACCCGCGCACCCAGGTCGCCGATCTCGAAGGCATCGGCAAACTCTGCCGCGCGAAGGGTCTCGTCTACGTGGTCGACAACACGATGACGTCGCCGTACCTGTTCCAACCCGTTGACGTGGAAGCCTCGCTGATCGTCAACAGCCTGACGAAGTACATCGGCGGCCACGGCACCACGCTCGGGGGTGCGTTGACCGAAACGGGTCGCTTCGACTGGTCGACCTATCCCAACATCCAGGACACCTACAAGAAGGGCAACCCGGCGAAGTGGGCGATCACGCAGGTGCGCAAGAAAGGTCTGCGCGACTTCGGTCCGACGCTCGGACCCCAAGCCGCCCTCCACCTCGGCATCGGCGCCGAAACCCTGGCCCTGCGCCAGGAGCGCCAGTGCGCCAACGCCCAGGCGCTCGTCGAGTTCCTGGACGGCCACGACAAGGTCGCGCGGGTCTACTACCCGGGCCTCCCAGATCATCCGGAACACGATCGGGCGAAGAAGCTGTTCCGCCACCCCGGGGCCTTGTTCAGCTTCGAGCTTGCCAGCGGACTGGACGCCTTTGCGTTCCTGAATCGACTCGACGTGGCCATCAAGTCCAGCAACCTCGGCGACAACCGGACGCTCGCGATTCCCGTGGCAGAAACGATCTACTACGAGATGGGGGCCGAGCGCCGCGCCAGCATGGGAATCGCCGACTCGCTGATCCGGATCTCCACCGGCATCGAGGACATCGAAGACCTGCTTGGCGATTTCGAACAAGCGCTCGCCGAGGAGTAGCACTTGGCCATGACCGTTGAACCCGTCCGGCTGCGACTCAATCCCGTCCCGGCGAGCGCGATGGGCACTGCCGCGGGCATCCTGTCCACGTGGATGCCGGCCAAGCACCTGCGCCTAGGCGGCGGCACCGCCCTGGCGGCTCGCTGGCACCATCGATCCAGCACCGACCTGGACTTTTGCTTCACGCCGGGGACGGGTCCATCCAACTCCCTGTTCCTCAAGGACTCCGACGACATCAGAAGGGACCTGCACGCACTGGCCCGCGACGGAGTTATCGCGATGGACAGCGTGGTGATGGTCGGGACGAACCACATTCAGTTCATGGTCGGCGACGTGCCCGTGTCGTTCGTCGGAACCGAGATGTTCCACGGCGACCCGCGCGACGAGGTGGAGTACGAGACCGGCGTGATTCTCGGCGGCACCAAGGACATCCTGACAAAGAAGATGTACAACCGTCTCGGCGTCAACCACGTCGCGACCGAACGAGACGCCTACGACTTCGCCGTGGCGCGCACGCTGGCCCCGGACGACCTGTTCTACGCTTGGTCCACCCTGACCGACGACATGAAGCGGGACACGCTCGCGGTCTATCGGGACTTGGCGGAAGGCGATAGCAACGCACGGTACCAGGCACTCGTGAAACCCAGATTCGAACGCATCGCCGGCCAAGTATGGAAACAGGTCCTATGGATGATGGAGAGTGATCTCGAGTACGTTCCGCCGTTGACGCAACGCGACGGCGGCTTTGGCCATCGGGGCGGCGCACATGGGCACTGACGTGAAGATCGCGCACGTCGTCTACTACGACGTCTGCGAGGATCATACGTTCGACTCGCAAATCGCAAACCGACGCATGGGCCATCGGCTGCCCGAGTCGTTCGACGATCGAATCCGCCGGCCATTGGGTGTGCGCGGGGTTGTGGGCGCGTACATGGCGGGCATGCGCTGTCCGACGGCCGAACGGCTGACGGACCTGGTGCACGACATCGCCGGCATCGAGGACTGGGAGAAGCACGCGGTGAGGGAACTCTTCGCGCAGCTATCGCCTGCGGAATGCAACGAGTTCATGGTGACCACCGACGCATCGCCCCGCGACGTGGCCCGCCTGATGCGGGAGTGCGGTGTCCGGCGCGGCCTGGTGGTGAACTGGATCAATCAGTTCTCCTCCGACCCCGCCTGGCGCGAGGACAAGGCTCTGCCGATCTGGTGGGGAGATCTGTGGGTCACCGACGGCGGCTTCCTTCAGCCGCGGCATAGGTAGACCGAGCCTGATAGCGCCCAGCGTCTTGCAGTACAACGCGCGGTCGCGCAATCTTGCCCTCTCCCAAGGTGGCTCGCCTCGGGAGCCGCAGGGCGAGCCGTGTCGACCAGGCGGAAAAACGGAGAACACGTGCAGCCTAGACTCGTGATGGAGACGAATCTCGCTCTCCCCAACAAGCGCAGCGGCAAGGTCCGCGACCTCTACGACGTAGAGATGCCGGACGGCAGCGAGGCCCTCTTGATCATCGCCACCGACCGCGTCAGTGCCTTCGACGTGGTTCTCGGGAACGGCCCGGCCGGCAAGGGCGTGGTACTCACGCAGATCTCGAAGTTCTGGTTCGACCACTTCGCCGGGGTTGTCGACCACCACCTCATCTCCACGGATTCGGCGGATGTTCCCGGGCTCACCGACGGCGAACGCGAAGCGCTCGACGGACGCATCATGCTGTGCCGAAAGACCCGTGTACTGCCCGTGGAGTGCATCGCCCGGGGCTACCTTGCCGGCAGCGGATGGAAGGACTACCAGAACACCGGCCAGGTCTGCGGGATCGATTTGCCGGAGGGACTTCGCAACGGCGACCGGCTGGAGACCCCGCTTTTCACCCCGTCCACCAAGGCGGACACCGGCCACGACGAGAACATCAGCTTCGCCGAGGGGGCCGAGATCGTCGGCGAGGAGACCATGCTCTGGCTCCAGGAGAAAACCCTAGCGCTCTACCGGCTCGCAAGGGACTACGCCGGCGACCGCGGCATCGTCCTGGCCGACACCAAGTTCGAGTTCGGCGTTGTCGACGACAGCGACGAACCGCTCTTGATCGACGAGATCTTCACCCCCGACAGCTCTCGATTCTGGCCCGCCGACCAATGGCGGCCGGGCGGCGAACAACCGAGTTTCGACAAGCAGTACGTGCGCAACTACCTCGAGACCCTGGTCTCGGACGGGAGATGGGACAAGACGCCCCCGGGACCTGCGCTGCCCGACGACGTCATCGCCGCCACGACGAGTCGCTACCTCGAAGCCTACCGGCAGTTGACCGGCCGGGAACTGTTCGCGTAGGGCTCGTCGGGAGCGTTAGGTGCCGGCGCTAAAGTACGGCTGCAATCCGCATCAGGCGCAGGCGGCGTTCGAGTCGGACGCGGTGGCCGTGCACAACGGCGCGCCGTCGATGATCAACATGCTCGACGCATTGAACGCCTGGCAGCTTGTGGCCGAACTGAGCGAAGTGCTCGAAGCACCCGCAGCGACGTCCTTCAAGCACGTCTCCCCCGCCGGCGCCGCCGTCGGCGTACCGCTTTCCGACGACTTGAGGCGGGTCTACGAGGTGGGCGACCGCGACCTGTCGCCGCTTGCCACGGCCTACGTGCGCGCCCGGGGCGCCGATCCCAAGTCCTCCTTCGGGGACTTCGTGGCGCTGTCCCACCCGGTCGACGCAGCCACCGCCGCCTATCTCAAGGGCGTCGTCAGCGACGGGATCGTTGCGCCGGGATTCGAGGAAGGCACTCTGGCTACGCTTTCCGCCAAGAAGAACGGCTCATTCGTGGTGATCGAAGCCGACCCCGGCTACCGCCCACCCGCCGTGGAATCGCGCGAGG
>JAPPKV010000039.1 GCA_028819775.1 Gammaproteobacteria bacterium
GATCTACGGTCGTTGTAGCGGGTTTTCACCGAGATGCTGTCGGTGGGCTTGAATAGGAAGGTAATGGCGGCGTTCTGGTCGTTGATCGAGTTCACGTCGGGCGTGCCTGCCAGTCCTTCCTTCGAGCCGTCGCGGCGACGTTTCGAGCCGACGAAGCGGAACGCGAGGAGATCCTCGACGACGGGGCCGGACGCCACGCCGTAGGCCTCGTGGCTCTTGAGCCCGCCGACTTGCCCACGTAGCTCGCCGGACCAGTCGAACGTCGGCTCGCGGGTGATGTAGTTCAGCGCGCCGCCGATGGAGTTGCGCCCGTAGAGCGTACCCTGCGGACCGCGTAGGACTTCTACCCGCTGCACGTCGTAGAGCGCGTTCTCGGTGGACGCGATGCCGAAGTCCTCGGAGTAGATTCCGTTGTAGTAGGTGGCCACGCCCGGGTCGCCGCCGAGAGCGCGGAAGTTTCTGCCGACGCCGCGAATGCGAATGTCGTAGGGATCGCGGGTGGTGGCGGGTATGAAGTTGACGAGTTCATCGGGCGACTGGATGCCAAGTTCCTCGATCGCGTTCTCGTCCAAGGCGGTGATGGAAATGGACGTGTCGGAGACCGTCGATTCGCGTTTCTCCGCCGTGACGACGACCTCCTCGATGGCGCGCTGGCCGCCGTCTGACTCGTCCTGTGCCGCCGCGCCGACTGCCATGCAGCCGAAAAAAAGAAATGCTGTGAACCTTGACATCGCCCGCTCCCGTGACAATCGCATCTATGTGTCCCGGCCGAAACAGCCGGGGCTCCCCATGCCGCAACATTCCCACCATCTCGAACGTGCCGAAAGTGAATTTCTTTCATGTGCCGTACGACCTGCTAGACAGGTCTGGGGCCAGCGGAACGCGGCGGAAACTTAGAGTTTTTTGCGGGCGGACAACCGCGCCGAAACCCGGTACCGGGCATCGTAGAGCGGCTCGAAACCCAATCCCCCATAAAGGCTCCGGGCGGCGGCATTATCGTTCAACACCTGCAGGTAGGCCGTGCGGGCGCCGCTTTCGCCCGCACGCTTGAGGAGGCTCTCGGTCAGGGTGCGACCGTGCCCACGACGACGGCACCGTGCATGAACGACTACGTCGAACAGACCGACGACTTCCCGCTCAACGACGGCCATCCCGCACGCCACGGGTTCGCCGTCTTCGACGATCAAACCGAATAGCGTCTCGCCCCGAATGCCCTTTAGTATCGCGCGGTGCAGTTCCGACGCCGTGCGAGCTGCCCGAGCGTCGATGTCCGGCTCATGCAAGGCGGCGTACGCGACCAGGAAACTGGCAACGGGCACGACCGAGAATGTACCGGCAAGGTCGAACTCGCCGGCGGCCAGAGGGCGGTGAAGCACCTGCGTCGGGTCGATGCTCTCGTAGCCACGATCCGCCAGAAGTTCATCGAGCGCACCCTCCTCCGAGATCGTCGTCATGCGAAAGATGGTCGAAAGGCCCTCCCGCGCATACAGTTCCTCGCAGTAACGCACTTTCTCCAACGGGTGTTGCGCGGTCGCGTATAGCGGCGTCACCGAATTGGCGCGTTTCGTGAAACCGCGGCTAAAGCGGAGCACCCAGCCGTCCAGCATCACCTGGTGCAGGGCGGGCCACGCGTTGAGCGAAGCCTCTTCCACTCGCCGGGCTAGTCCTGCCACGCCTTGGGATCCGAGCCCTCTACTGGCTGCCCATCAGCTCTTCAAGCAGGGCTTCCTGGTCAACCCCGCCGTCGCCAACGGCTTCGATCACCACATCGACGATGCGACCCGCGAAGCGGAACGGCGATTCGTAGCATTCGTCAACGGGCGTCTGGCCGTCCCCGCCCACCTCGAACGGCTCGTTGGCGAAGTTGTAGGCGCGGAACGGCGCCAAGGCCCCCTCACCCGACCGTTTGCCATCCAAGAAGAAGCCGAGCCGGCCTTCACCGTCGACGACCTTCGCCACGTCGACACGCAGGATCACACGGCCAACCGGGAGCGCCACCGACGACGAGACCCGGCAGCGGTTCCCGTAGTGGTTGACCGTGTAGTGCGCCCGATTGCCCTGGATGAACAAGCTCCAACCGCCGAACCGGCCTCCGTCGGCAACGATCACGCCTTCGTCGGCGGTTGATGCACGTTCGATCCGCGCCGTGATCCGGTGCGACGTGCCGAGTAGCCGTGGCCCCGTCTTGATGTGGTGGGGCAACACGGCATCCTGGTACAGCACCCACCGATTCGGCGGTTCGGGCCACCATCCCACGCCGTTCCGGCCGCCCAGGTCGTCCAGCGGCAGGACACCGTATTGCTCCGCCTCCCGCCACCAGAGCGCGACCATCTCCTTCAGTTTCTCCGGGTGTTCATCCGCCAGGTTGTCGATCTCGGCCAGATCGCGGTCCAGGTCATAGAGTTCCCACACGTCCGAATCAAAGTCGGTTCCCCGGGTGTGGAAGGTCACCGCCTTCCATCCTTCCTGCCAGATCGCCCGCTGACCCACGGTCTCGAAGTATTGGATCCTCTTCAACGTGTCCGCCCCGTTGTCGTTCAGCGTATGGGCCATGGACGTTCCATGCAGCGGCATCTGCTCGACGCCGTTGACATGGCCGGGCAGCTCGACGCCCAGTAGATCCAACAGCGTCGGCGTCACGTCCACCACGTGGTAGAACTGCCGGCGCGTCTCGGCCTTGGCTTCGATTCCCGTCGGCCAACGGATCAGCAGGGGCGCGCGGATCCCGCCGGCGTAGGTTTGGCTCTTGTAGCGCTTGAACGGCGTGTTGCCCGCCATGGCCCATCCGAACGGGTAGATGCCGTACGACAGCGGCCCACCCAGGTCGGCCAAGCGCGCCATATTCTCCTCGACGCTGGGCCGATCGCCACTGCGGGACCGGTGATGGTCGTAGCTGCCGTAGGGACCACCCAGGGGCGCGGCACCATTGTCCGAGATGGCGACCACGATGGTGTCGTTGCGCTTGCCGAGATCGTCGAGTTGCTTAAGCAGACGACCGATCTGCACGTCGGCATGATCCATGAAGCCGGCGAACACCTCTTCGAACCTCGCGGCGACAAGCTTCTCTTCGGCGCTCATTTCGTCCCAGACCTGCACGCCAGGATTCCGAGGCGCCAAGCGCTGATCGGCGGGTAGCAGACCGGATGCCTTCTGTCGGGCGAGGATCCGGTCGCGGGCAGCATCCCAGCCGTCGTCGAAACGCCCCCGGTACTTGTCCGCGAAGGCACCCGGCACATGGTGCGGGGAATGCCCGGCCGCAAACGCGACGTACAGGAAGAAGGGCTTGTCGGGCGCGGCCGATGCTAGCTGCCGAAGCCATTTGCAGGACTGGTCGACGATGCCGGCCGAGAGGTGGTAGTCCTCGGCGGGCGGTTGCCCGATTCGTTCGTTGCCCAGGACGAGTTCCGGATTCCACTGGTTGGTCTCGCCCGAGAGGAAGCCGTAGAAGCGATCGAACCCGCGTTGAAGGGGCCAGTGGTCGTACGGTCCCGCCGGACTCGCATCGTCGATGGCCGCCAGGTGCCACTTCCCTGCGGCAAGCGTCTGGTAGCCATGTGGCTGCAGTACTTCGGCCAGGTTGGCGGCTTCCCGGGCGACAAAGCCGCGGGTATTGGGGAACCCGTTCCTCATTTCCGCCACGCGACCAACTCCGACGGCGTGGTGGTTCCGACCCGTCAGCAGGCAGGCACGGGTTGGAGAACACAGCGGCGTCACGTGGAAGTTGGCATAGCGCAGGCCATCGGCCGCCAGGCTGTCCAGAGCCGGCGTCTCGATATCCGAGCCATAGCAGCCCAATTGCGCGTACCCCACATCGTCCAGCACGATCATCACGATGTTGGGCGACCGGGAGAGCTCCGTCGGACTCGCGGCCCACGACGGGGTTGAGTCCCCGACGGTGCGGCCAATGGAACCAGTGAAATTTCGGTCGTGCTCCATGGTCGCATGACACCACTTCTGGTTGCATGATGTCACCACCGATTGGGTTGAGCCGTGACAGTGCGAGCATCCTTCGTCATCGTCGTCCACACGTTGGTGTTCAACACCGCCGGCGAGTTGCTCCTCCTGCGCCGGGCCAACACCGGCTTCATGGACGGCCACTACGCGCTGCCGGGCGGCCACCGGCAGGCTGGCGAGGAGATCGTCGCCGCGGCGATCCGTGAGTGCCGGGAAGAAGCGCGCGTCGAGGTCGCCGACATCAAGCCGGCTGTCGTGATGCCCTACGAGGGCGGCGTCGACTTCATTTTCGAGGCGACTTGCTGGTCCGGCACGCCCGGCATCGGCGAGCCCGACAAGTGCGACGACCTGTTATTCGCGCCGACCGACGCCCTGCCGCAACCGACCCTGGCGTTCGTGGCGGCGGCCCTCGCGTGCCGGACACAGGGCATCTGGTATCGCGAAGTTCATTAGAATCTGCCGCCTGCTCGATTCACCTCTGATATTGGAGACCCCATGAACGCGCCCGTCACCGTGACCATCACCGGCGCTGCCGGCCAACTTGGCTACGCCCTCGTGTTCCGGGTCGCGTCCGGCGCCATGCTGGGACCGGATCAACCGATGATCCTCAAGCTCCTGGAGATTCCGCCGGCCATGAACGCCTTGAACGGCGTGATCATGGAGATCGACGACTGCGCGTTCCCGCTGGTCAAGGGCATCGTACCCACCGACGACCCGAACACGGCCTTCGAAGGCGCCGATTACGCGCTTCTGGTCGGTTCTCGACCCCGAGGACCCGGCATGGAACGCAGCGAACTCATGGAAGCCAACGCGGCGATCTTCTCGGTTCAAGGCAAGGCCTTGAACGACCATGCGTCCCGCGACGTCAAGGTGCTCGTGGTCGGCAATCCGGCCAATACCAACTGCCTGATCGCCCAGCGCAACGCGCCGGATCTGGATCCGCGCAGTTTCACATCCATGATGCGCCTCGACCACAACCGCGCGCTGGCGCAACTGGCGGCCAAAACCGGGGCGGCCGTGTCCGACATCGAAGGACTTGCCGTGTGGGGCAACCACTCGCCGACCATGTACCCGGACCTTCACCACGCCACGGTGGCGGGCGAGCCGGCCCTCGATCTCGTTGACATGGGCTGGCTCGACAACGCGTTCATTCCCACCGTGCAGAAACGGGGTGCTGCCATCATCGATGCCCGAGGGGCGTCCAGCGCGGCTTCCGCAGCGAACGCCGCCATCGACCATGTCCGGGACTGGATGTCCGCGACGGGCGGCATCGTCAGCATGGGCGTGCTATCCGACGGCAGCTACGGCATCGCGGAGGGGCTCTTCTTCTCCTTCCCGATACGATGCGCGGGCGGCGACTGGAAGATCGTGCAGGGGCTCTCCGTGAACGACTACAGCCGGGCCAAGCTCGACATCACGGAGGGCGAACTCAAGGAGGAGCGGGAACTGGTGGCGTCGCTACTGCCGTAGGGGACGGGCTTGTCCCGTCCCGTGACAGCCGCAACGCGATAGGCGGGACGGGACAGGCCCTTCCCCTACTCCAGCCAATCGTTGAACTTCGGCTGGCGCTTCTCGTGGAACGCCCGGACGCCTTCCCGCGAGTCGGGATGGTGGTCCGAGATTCCCGTCTTCGCGGCGATCTCGTCCAGGCTCTGCTCCCAGTTCATCTCGGCGGCGTTGTACACCGACCGCTTCAGGAGCCGCATGGATACCTGGGGACCGTTGGCGAGTTCCGTGGCGAGGTCCATGGTCGCCGCCTCGAGTTCCTCCGGCTCGACAACCTCGTGCACCAGGCCCAGTTCCAGCGCCTCCTCCGCCTGGACGATCCTTTTCTTCATCAGGAACTCCATGGTCTTGGCAATGCCGAGCAGTTGCACCAGGAGGTACTGGCCGCCTTCGTCGGGCAAGAGACCGAAACGCAGGGTGGCGCTGCCCATCCGTGCACCCCGGGCGGCGAGGCGGAAGTCGCACGACAACGCCAGCGAAAACCCGGTCTGGATGGCAACGCCGTTGATGGCGGCGATGGTGAGCTTGTCGAGGGTGCGCACGGCGGTGTTCACCCGCTGGGAGATCGTGCGCAGGGCGTTGTAGGTGCCGATGCCGCTGTCGTGGCCGCGCGTGATCTCCGGCACCAACGGCGAGCCCGGGATGTTCGCCCCGCGGTAGCCCTTCAGATCGTCGCCGGCGCAAAACGCCCGCCCGGAGCCGGTGAAGACCAGGACGCGCACGGCGTTGTCCATCTGCGCCTGGGTGACCGCCTCCACCAAGTCGCGCTTGATGGTCATCGTCATGCCGTTCAAGCGTTCCGGTGTGGTGAACCGGAACCACGCGATCCCCGGATCGCGCATCGTGACGTTGAAGCCTCTGAAATCGCCGGTGTCCATCAAATCTCCTCGATTGTTTGCTAGCCCATGATCTGCCGCCAAGTCGGCAGGTCCTTGACGGCAAGGTAAGTGTTCACTTGCTTGGTTTCGGCCATCGTGGCATTGGGCACGTTGCTGTAGTTGTGGCCGGGCAGCAGCAGCGTATCGTCCGGCAGCGCCTTCAGTTTCTGCAGGCTGTGGTACATCTGCTCGGTGTCGGAGCCGGGCAGATCGACCCGCCCGCAGCCGTCTATGAACAGCGTGTCGCCGGAAACCAGCGTGTTCTTGATCCGGAAGCACTGGGATCCCGGGGTGTGCCCGGGCGTGTGCAGGAACTCGACCTCGATGGGACCCACCGAGAGCTTGTCCCCGGAGTCGACCTTGACCATGTCGGAGTCGGATATGCCCGTCACCCGCTTCACGCCGCCGGCCTCTTCGCGGTGCGCGTACACCTTCACCGGGTTCTTGGCGAGGAGTTCGGTGACTCCGGCTATGCTGCGTCCGCCCATGCCGCCGCCGATGTGGTCCGGGTGATAGTGGGTGGCCAGCGCAGCGGTCAAGGTGTAGTCGCGTTTCGCCAGATGGTTCAACAAGCCGCCGATGTCCCACGCCGGATCCACCACGGCGACCTCCCGCGTGGAACGCGAGCCGACGATGTAGGTGAAGTTCGCCATCGGCCCGATCTGGATCTGTTCTACGATCAGTTCGTGTTCTTCGTTGCTCATGGGTGCCCCTTTAGCTTTCATTTGAACACGAATCCCCACCGCGGGGTTATGTCTCCGTGGCGACAAGGACTTCGGCTTCGGCCTCGGCGCGCATTTCGGCGGCCACCGGTGCAAGGAAAGCCGTCCTCGCCTGGAAGCGATGCTCTCGGCAGCGCAGTGCTCCGCGAACCACCCATCCCACCGACCAGGGCGTTACGCCGAATGCGCTTCGATTCGGCACCCGGTGACGGGCCACCGTGAAGTCGGCGGTACGGGCGATGGCCGATACGCCACCTTCGTCCGGTGAGGAGATGATGGGCTCCACGGACAGGTCCATCGCAGCAACCGCCGCGTCGACATCCCAGCCCTGTTGGGTCACGACCGGTTGGCTGGCTGCGAGTATCTTGCGTTCGAAAACGGGCGTTTGGAACTCGATCACGTGCACACCCTTGAGCAGCGAATGCGGCACCCTCAGCGGAATCGTGACCGCGTCGCCGGGGTGGAGTTCGACGGGGTTCATGAACGACTGGACGGCTTCGATAGCCGCCTCCCCGGCCTCGGCCTCGCCAGCAGCCTCTCTAACCGCCGCCCGGAATGCCGCCTCGCCCATCCGGTCAAGGACTTCGGGGCGAGGCCCGAACAACATGCGACCCTTCCCGTCGATCCGGTCCACGACGTAGACCTCCGACTTGGACTCGTGGACCTCTAGATAAAGGTTGCCCGTGGTCGCCTGCAGGGCCTTCAACAGAATCACCGGCTTCGTGCGGCCACGTTCTACGAGATACTGTGACAGCGGCTCCACCCCCGCCGTTGTGCAGACTCCGCTCTCGCCACGGGCTTCGACGCCGCTGTACCACACCTCCCGGCCCCACGGTTTGGCGACGGTAACCGGCTGCAGCGTAGAAGGATCTTCCGCCACCATCAGTCCACCGGCGTGTTGATTGCTTCGAGGATGCGTTCCTCCTGTGCCGGCATGGTTTTCGCTTGATGCAGCACGGCATCCCGGTACCACACGGCTGCAATTCCAAGTTCCAGGATCGACGAGATCAAGTAGAGGGGAATCGCCCACCCGGCATCGGCGACCAAACGTTCCAGTGCGAGTACACCCGCGGTCGCCAGCATGATCACCCCAACGACGAGGGCGGTGCCGAGCAATGCGCCCAGATTCGACGCCACCGCCTCGCCACGCTGTTTCAGCGACATGAAGGATGCGGCCCATGGCCCCGTGATCGAAAAGTGGTTTCCGATCATGAACAACACGAGGCAGAACACCATGAGTTGCAGGACGGACGCCAGGAAGTGGGTTGCGGGCTGGGGCCATAGCAACTGCGTGGCGACCAGCGCCGCGAGCCCCGGACCCAGGGTGATGGGCACCAAGCCGAGGTTCTTGCCGAACAGTACGAGGTGTCGAGGCGGACCCGTGGCAAGCAGAACGCGGAACCCGCCCCGGTCCCAACCAAAGACGTTGATGGCGAACGCCATTGGTCCGAACGAACAGAGAGCGGCCAACCCCAACCCTAGGTACGGTTGGGCTTTGGAAATCTCCTCGAACCGCAGGGCCGCCAACGCCACGAATAGGAGAACCAGAATCGGGGCCATTACAGCTTGCTTGCCATGCGGCGAACGAGTCCACTGCCGAAGTGAAGCCCGACCGACCGTGGCGGGTATGGCCGGGAAGGCTCTCCAATAGGCCGCCGCGATCCGCCGTCGCCGAATGCGCGAACCCGACGCCGGCTCGCCTCCGGTCGCCCGGCGCCCCCGTTCGCTGCGCCGGTAGACCCGTAGCGCCGACCGGTACGAACGTCTCAAGCTCCATCCGACGATCGCCAAAAGCCCCAACGTGCCAGCCGCAGCCGGCCAGAAGCGATCCCGTTTCGCCTGGTAGGCGCCGTAGGCCAGCCAGGCCGGCGGCACCGCGAGGTTCATTGCCAGCAACCGGTGCGACGCCTCCCCGGAATCGAACGGTTCGACCTCTACCTGCTCCCTAGACCCACGGTCCGAACTGTCGAGCGTGTCCCAGGATTGAACCAGCAGGTATAGGTTCGGCGCTTGGATCAGCAGCATGGCAACCGTGAAGGAGACCGCCACGACGGTTCCACGCCGACGCTTGTTCACCATCAAGGCCGCGAGGAAGGTCTGCAACTGGCGGGTCAGGGCTATGACACACCAGAACGAGGCCAGGGCAAGCGGCAACAGGATGGCTTGACCGGGTCCCAGGGCGAAAGTCGACGCCAGCGACAGGCCCAGCAGCGCGGCACCGAATATCAGCGGCGACGGCTGCAGATGCAGGGCGATGGCGTTGAGTATGAAGACGTCGCTCGGGGTCAGCGGGAGATGCAGGAAGTTCTGCATCGAGAGTGCGTCGGCGACCCGCAGATCCGTGGCCATTCCCCACACCCGAAAGAACAGGAATGCCATCAGGACGCCGTCCCACGCCCAAAGGACACCCACCGGCGATGCGTTGGGCAGCAGGAAAAACCCGAGCAACAACGCCAGCAGGAAGGCGCCTCCGGCAACCACCGCGCTGATCGCCACCAGGAACGCGCCGAGACTTCGCATTGCCGGACCCAGTCGGTGCCAGCGACGTCGCAGCAGCGTCCGGTACAACGAGAACACGGCATTGCGTTGGCGTCGATTCACCTAGGCTCCGTCCTCACGCAGCCAGCTGAGTTCGGAGCGCATGCCGCCCGCATCGCCAACGCGTTCGATGAACACGGATTCGAGCGTGCGTCCCGCCAACGAGGACAACGGTGCTTCGTACACCAAGCGCCCATGGTCGATGATGCCGACGTGGCTGCACAGGCGTTCGATGACGTCGAGCACGTGGGAGG
>JAPPKV010000214.1 GCA_028819775.1 Gammaproteobacteria bacterium
CGGCTTCGTCGACTACGAATTCGGCGACTACAACCACAGCCGTGCCAAGGGCGCCGTGAACCTGCCGCTCGGGGACCGCGTCGGGATACGGCTGGCCGGTTTCAAGCTGGATCGGGACGGCTACATCGACAATCTCGCCCACGGGCAGCCCTCCGGCGCCGGCGAGACGCTGTCGGGGATCAGCGAGACCGTCGACGGGCGCGACATACTCTCCTACCGGGCGACCATAGCTTGGGAGGTCAACGACAACGCCAAGGTCTGGGGGCTCTACAGCCGCTTCCAGGAGGACGACGACCGGGCCCGCATCACCAACCAGGTGTGCGTACAACATGCGCTGCCGACCACGGGTTGCACGCCCGACGGGTTCGGTTGGGACGCCCCGCATCTCGGATCGACCACGGCGGGCATCTTCGCCGGCGCGGCCGGTGCGCTGCCGCTCGGGGCTGCGGAGGGATCGTACGACTACCCGCGTCCGGCGTTGTCCAGCTTCCGGCAGATGCACACGGACTTCCAGCCCATCCTGCAGAACGACGAGGAGATCATGGCGTTCGGGATCGAGTTCGACGTCGGCGAACTGAGCGCGACGTTGAGCGGCGCACGCCGGGAGAGCGACTACCTCTCGCAACAGGACTACACGATGGATGTGGGGGCGTCGCTCGGACCCACGCCGCAGAATCCGGCTGGCATCTGGCCGACGTCCAGACCCGCCGGCGGCGCCGGGGAGGAATGGCTGTCGGACCAATGCAACATGCTGGAAGGCACCTCGGGCATTCGCGGCGGATGCCGACAGGGCGTGGCGCAGAACCGGTTCTTCGCCTTCGACCAGCTCGACGGGGTCAGCGAGAACTGGACGGTGGAAGCCAAGGTTCACTCCAACTACGACGGGCCTTTCAACTTCCTGGCCGGCGCCACGGCCTACGAGAACTTCGCCTACGGCGGCTACTACGTGATTGCCAACACCTTGGACCTGGTCGGTACCTTTGGTTCGAGCGTGCTCCGCGCGCCGCCGCTGTATCCGAACTTCTTCTTCAACGCCAACGACCCGATCGAGGGCACCGTGTCGAACGGTTGGGCCGGCTTCGGCGAGCTTTACTACGACTACTCCGACCGCATCAAGCTGACCGGGGGACTGCGCTTCAACAAGGATGACAAGAGCACGAACGACACCAGCGTGTTGTTCAACTCGGCGGACGCCAATGCGGCACTCGGCAACCTGTTCGGCGCAGGGCCGATTTGGCTGCGGAGCGGCATGTTCGGCGAAATGGTTGCGATGGCCAGCGGCACGGCGGCCTCCCTGAGCCCAACTTCGTTGCGCATCCTGGAGTTCCACGGCGCTCAAGGCACCTGGGCGACGCACGGGCCCGCTGCCGTCGGCGGCATCATCGCACTCGGCGCGGCGCAGTCGATCGGAACGCTGGTCGCCACGGGGCAATTGCCGCCCCAGCTCGTACCGATCGTCCTCGCTCAACTCGGTTTGCCACCGGTGTTGCAGAATTCCGTGCTGGCACTCCTTTCGGGGAATCCTTTCGCGATCGGCGGGGATCCCGGACTCCAGGCGGCGGGTCAGGGACTGCGTGCCATAGCGGCGGCCGTGGGTCCGGCACCGGCATTCGGCGAGACCCGTTTCGTCACCGGCAGCCCCACTTCGTCGAGCTGGCGCGAGGTCAGCGGCCGGTTGGGCTTCGACTATCAACTGGACGACGACACGTTGATCTACGGGTTCTACAGCCGGGGCTACAAACCCGGTGGCTTCAACCCGCCCATCCCGCCCCAGTTCCAGGACTCGACGCCGTTCACGTTCGAGGCCGAACAGGTCAATGCCGGGGAGGTCGGCGCGAAGACCACCCGCCTGGACGGCCGTCTCGTGTTGAACGCAGCGGTGTTCATCTACGACTACACGGGCCTGCAGGCGACGCGGATCCGCAACAACACCTCGATCAACGAGAACATCGACGCGAGCATCATGGGGCTCGAGGCGGAAGGGACCTGGCGTCCGGAGGCGATGCCGGCCCTGGCGGTCGACTTCGCGTACGGCTGGCTTAACAGCTCGGTGGACGGCTCGCAATCCATCGACCCGATCGAACGAACCGCGGGCAACCCGGACTTCATCACCTTGAAGAACATCGATCCCGGTTCCACGACCGGGGTCAACTACGTCGCCCGGGAGTCGCAGCTCACGGCGGCGGTGGTCGCGGCGGCCTTGGGGTCAGGAGCCGCGTTGGACATCCGCAACGGGACGACACGGACATCCGTGTCGTACCCGGCCAATTCGGCGGGCGTGTCAATTCCGACCTACTTCTCGCGAGGCTTCCTCGAGGCGATCGGCGTCGAGACCTTGGAAGGGGTGCCGATAGACCTGGACGGCAACACCTTGCCGAACGCACCGGAACACACCCTGCGTTTGGGCTTGGCGTACACCTTCCAGATCGGCGCCGGGAGCTTAATCGCCCGGTGGGATGCGTACTGGCAGAGCGACTCTTACGCCCGGGAGTTCAATACGATCGGCGACGAGATCGACAGTTGGATGCAGCACAACATGTCCCTGATCTACGAGCGGGAGGGGTGGTCGGCGAAGTTCTGGATGCGCAACGTCCTCGACGACGAAAACGTCACCGGCAAGTACCTGACCTCGGACACGTCGGGATTCTTCCGCAACTACTTCGTGACGGAGCCGCGAATCTTCGGCATCTCGATGAGGCGTTCCTTCGGGGACTAGGAAGCGTTCGGCGCGGTCGAGCCACTCGGCCGCGCCGGTTTCGCCAACCAAGGCGGTGCCACTTGGTTGAGGTCGGCGTCTCGCGCTTCCTGCCTCGAAGTCGCGGGCCGTCATCGTGGATCTAGGTGCCGCCACAAGCCGAGCGCGCGAAATTGCGCGCGATCTCTACCCACACCAGGTAGAAGGCGTCGGTTTCCTTCTCGGGCGTCGCCGGTCGATCCTGGCCGACGACATGGGCCTCGGCAAGACCCGCCAGTCCGTCATCGCCATGATTGAGGCCGAACCGGTCGGCCCTTGGCTCGTGGTGTGCCCGGCGTCTGTCAAACACAACTGGGTGCGCGAGATCCACCTCGCGCTGGGCGACGTCGAAACATGCGTGGTAGGCCCCGAACCGCCGCCTGCACCCGGCTTCGGCGGCTGGATGGTGATCAACTACGATCTCCTGAAACGCGACATCGAAACGCTGCTGGAACACCGGTTCACGGGCATCGTCTTCGACGAGGGCCACTATCTCAAGAACCACCGTGCGCAGCGCAGTCGGCTGGCGAGGCGCCTGGTCGTGGATCGAGAGATCGATCCGGTGGTGCATGTGCTGACGGGCACGCCGCTCACCAACCGGCCGCGGGATCTCTTTCCGCTGCTGCAACTGGTGGGACACGCCTTGGGGCACAGTTTTCTGGCCTTCGCCAAGCGCTACTGCGACGGACACAAGAACGACTACGGCTACTGGGTGACGGCCGGGGTGAGCAACGTCGCTGAACTGTCCGTGCAGCTGCAGGGCATCATGCTGCGCCGCAACAAGGACGAGGTGCTGAACCTCCCGGCGAAGCAGCGGACATGGATTGAGGTCGATGTCGATGCCGAAGTGCGCGAGCGCCTGAACGAGGCGGTGGGTCGCTTCCTCTCCGGCGAACGCGACGGACGGGGTCGCCGGCTCGGCATCGCGATGTTCTCGGGCGCCCGACGGCGCCTGGCGGTCGCGAAGGTTCCCCAGACCCTTGACTACGTCAAGGGCGCGATCGACCAGGGCGAAAAGGTCCTGCTGTTCTCGTGTTTCACCCATGCCACGCGCCGGTTTGAGCGAGCGTTGGGAGAACTGGCGGTGACCATCACGGGGGAGGTGCCGACCGCCAAACGCCAAGGCATCGTGGACCGGTTTCAGGCCGACGAATCGGTTCGCGTTCTCATCGGCCAGATCCATGCCGCCGGCGTCGGGATCAACCTAACGGCGGCGAGGCAGGTCGTGTTCAACGATCTGGATTGGGTACCGGCCAACCATTGGCAGGCGGAGGACCGAACCCACCGGATCGGCCAGACCGGGACCGTCAACGTCACCTACATGATTGCGCGCGACACGTTGGAGGAGTTTGTCCGCGCGATACTCGAGACGAAGGCGCGCATCGTCGACGACGTCGTGGAAGGGAAGGCCTTGGGGGAGGCCATGGAGTCCGACGTCCTGGTCGAACTACGGCGGATGACGACGTATCTGGACGACGCCGCGAGGTCGCGGTGCGGGGATCTCGATCAGACGGCCATCGAGGATCTGCTGCGCACGGCGAGCGAGCGCTACCTTGCCGAAAACACGGCATCGATGTCCCGCCGGGCGCGTCAGGAGCTTGCGCCGGTTTCCGAGCGCGCCATCCGGGCCCTCGCCCAAGCGCTCGCGGGACCGGAACGGGTCGTCTACGGCATCGCCAGTGCGTCGGATCCCAGGGCGCTGCATCGCGTCGAGGTGGAGGGTGCAGACATCAATTGCGACTGCAAGGGATTCATGTACCGCGGCATGTGCCGGCACGTGCGCGATCTCAAGAACGCCTTGGCCACCGGAACGCCGGTGCCGGAGGGCTATCGCCTGCTTCGCGCGTAGGGGCGGGGCTATCGCGCCCGAAGGGCGCGCCCGAGCCGGACATTGTCGGTTCCGTGCCACGAGAATGCGGTAGCACTCTCGATCGCGCCCGCAGCGCGCGCCGGGACGGGACAAGCCCGTCCCCTACGGCCTGTGTTCGATCGGCACGTAGTCCCGTTTGGTTTGGCCGAGGTAGAGCTGGCGGGGCCGACCGATCTTGTAGGGCTCGCTCACCATCTCCCGCCAGTGCGCGATCCAGCCCGGGGTGCGTCCGGTCGTGAAGATCACGGTGAACATCTCGGTTGGAATGCCCACGGCCTTCAACGTGATGCCCGAATAGAAGTCGACGTTGGGATAGAGGCGGCGCTCGATGAAGTAATCGTCCTCCAGCGCGATCTTCTCGAGCCGCTGTGCCATAACCAGCATGGGGTCGCTCTCCACGCCCAGTTCCGCCAGCACCTCGTGGCAGGTCTCCTGCATCACCTTGGCGCGGGGATCGTAGTTCTTGTAGACCCGGTGGCCGAAACCCATGATGCGGAACGGATCGTCCTTGTCCTTTGCCTTCGCAACGAAGGTGTCGATGTTCTCGGGCGAGCCGATTTCGGCGAGCATCTGGAGTACCGCTTCGTTGGCGCCGCCGTGGGACGGTCCCCACAGCGCGGCGATGCCGGCGGCGATGGCGGAGTACGGATTCGTGCCTGTCGACCCGGCAAGCCGCACGGTGGATGTCGAGGCGTTCTGCTCGTGGTCGGCGTGCAGCATGAAAATGCGGTCCATGGCGCGCGCGATCACGGGGTTGATCTCGTAGTTCTCGTCCTCGGCGAAGGTCGTGTAGAGGAAGTTCTCGGCATAGCTCAGGTCATCTCGGGCCGGCAGGTAGCCCGTGCCTTTGCCGTGCCGATAGGTCAGGGCGGCCAGCGACGGCATCTTCGCGATCAGTCGCTGCGCGGTGGCCATGCGATGCGCCTCGTCGGTGATGTCGAGGCCCTCGTGGTACTCGGCAGCGAGCGCACCGGTGAGGGCGGTCATGATGCCCATGGGATGTGCAGCCCGGGAGAACTGTTCCACCATGGATTTCACACCGTCGGGGACGTCCCGCTCGGCCAGTACGGCCGCGTCGAACTCGGCTTTCTCCGCCTCGGAGGGGAGGGCGCCGTTGAGCAGGAGGTAGCACAGTTCGAGGAAGTCCGACTGTTCGGCAAGCTGTTCGATGGGATAGCCGCGGTGAAGCAGTGTCCCCGCGTCGCCGTCGATGAACGTGATGTTGGAGTCGCAGGACGCCGTAGAGACGAATCCCGGATCGTAGGTGAAATAGCCCTCGCCGGTCAGGCGACCGATGTCAATGACGTCCTGACCAAGACTGGGTTTGAGAATGGGGAGTTCGATGGGACGATCTAGGCCGTTGACATACAGGCGGGCGTGCCTGGCTTGCCCGGACTCCCGCTTGTCGCTGCGGATCGGGCCGCGCGCCGCGCCCTCCGTTGGTTTTGCCATTCGACGAACTCCCCTTCCCGGCTGAATGAGCGTATAAAGCCCTGCCTATTCCGTCAATGCGCGCGGTCGGCCACCATCCGAGCGGCCTTTGCTATGATCCGCGCGTATCTGCCGATCCACGAGTCATGAACCCCGACCGACCGGTCAATCTGCCGCTGTCTCGCCTCGCCCTGGCGATGCCGGTTACGGCAGTGGCGTCGATACTCCATCGCATCACCGGCGTCGTGCTTTTCGCGGGCGTTTTCTTCCTCTGCTATCTGCTTGACCGAGCGGCGACGGATGCCGCCGGCTTTGAGCACGCTGAGGCGTTACTGGCGGCCCCGCTCGGCAAGCTCGCGCTGTGGCTGGTGCTGACGAGCCTTGCCTACCACGTCGCGGCCGGGGTCAAACACCTGCTTCTCGACTTCCACATCGGCGATACGTTGAAAGGGGGGCGCGCGGCGGCCTGGATCAGCCTTGCAGTTGCGTCGGTGGCGGCGGTCGTCCTGGCGATATGGCTTTGGTAACGAACGTCACCAGTTTCGGTCGCAGTGGGCTTGCGGATTTCGTTCTGCAGCGGGTGTCCGCCGTGGTGCTGGGTCTTTACGGGCTCTGCCTGGTGGGATTCTTCGCGGTCACGCCGAACGTCGACCATGCGGCGCTCGTCGGATTCCTGGATTCGCTGACGATGAAGGCGTTCACAACGCTAGCCGTGGTTGCCCTTGCCATGCACGCCTGGATCGGGATGTGGACGGTCGGCACGGACTATGTCCGTCGGCACTACTTCGGTCGGGGACATACGGTCTATCTCGCGACCTACCAGGTGATCTGTCTGGGCGCGATCTTCGTGTACGTGCTGTGGCCGCTGTCGGTCGTCTGGCAGATCTCCGGGAGCTAACGTGGCCCGACTCCCCACGATGGAGTTCGACGGCGTCATCGTCGGTGGTGGCGGCGCGGGAATGCGCGCGGCGTTGCAGTTGGCCCAATCCGGCCTCAAGACCGCGGTGCTGTCCAAGGTGTTTCCGACACGCTCGCACACCGTCTCGGCCCAGGGCGGCATCGCCGCAGCCATCGGCAGCGAAGATCCCGACGACGACTGGCGATGGCATATGTACGACACCGTCAAGGGATCGGACTACATCGGCGACCAGGACGCGATCGAATACATGTGCAGTGTGGGTCCCGAGGCGGTCTACGAACTCGAGCACATGGGTATGCCCTTTACGCGTACCGAGAAAGGTCGAATCTACCAGCGCCCGTTCGGCGGTCATTCGAAGGGCTTCGGCAAGGGGGGCCAGGCCTCCCGGGCCTGCGCCGCCGAAGACCGAACGGGCCACGCACTCCTGCACACCCTCTACCAGAACAATCTCAAGGCTGGCACCACGTTCCTCAACGAGTGGTTCGCGGTGGACCTGGTGGTCAACCAGGACGGGGTTGTCTCCGGCCTCGTTGCGCTGGAGATCGAAACCGGGCAGGTGGTGTTCGTGAAGTCCAAGGCGACCGTGCTGGCCACCGGCGGTGCGGGCCGCATCTATGCGACCACCACGAACGCACTGATGAACACCGGCGACGGCATCGGCATGGCACTGCGGGCCGGCGTGCCGGTGCAGGACATCGAGATGTGGCAGTTCCATCCGACGGGAATCCATCAGGCAGGCGTTCTGGTCACCGAGGGCTGTCGGGGAGAGGGCGGATATCTCGTCAACAAGGACGGCGAGCGGTTCATGGAGCGCTACGCGCCGACCGCCAAGGACCTGGCCGGGCGCGACGTGGTCGCGAGATCGATGATCCAGGAGATCATGGATGGCCGCGGCGCCGGGCCGGACAGAGACCACGTGCTCCTTAAACTCGACCACTTGGGCGAGGAGACGATCCTGAAGCGGTTGCCGGGCATCACCGAGCTTTCCAAGACCTTCGCCCATGTCAATCCGGCCCAGGAGCCGATTCCCGTCGTACCCACGTGCCACTACATGATGGGCGGGATTCCGACCAACGTGCACGGGCAGGTGCTGACACAGGCGGCCGATGGCAACGATGCCGTGGTGGGTGGTCTCTACGCGATCGGCGAAGTGGCCTGCGTCTCGGTGCATGGGGCGAACCGGCTCGGCGCCAACTCGCTGCTTGATCTCGTCGTGTTCGGACGGGCCGCGGGAATCCATATCGAAGACGCCATGCGCCAGGGAATCGGTCACCGAGACCCCGCCGACGAGGACGTGGACAACGCGACAGCGAGGCTTGCACGCTGGAACGAGTCCTCCGAGGGCGAGGCCGTGGCGGAGTTGAAGCGTGAACTGCAGCGCATCATGCTGGTCAACTTCAACGTGTTCCGAAGCGGCGACCATATGCGCAGGAGCATCGGCGACCTCGCGGGTCTGCGCGAACGCATTGCCCGGGCACACCTGCCCGACAAGAGCCGGGTCTTCAACACCGCGCGCCTGGAAGCGCTGGAGCTCGACAATCTCCTGGAAGTCGCCGAAGCGACCGCCATCGTCGCCGAAGCGCGAACGGAGAGCCGCGGTGCCCACGCGCGCGACGACTACACGGAGCGCGACGATGACAACTGGCTGTGCCATTCGCTCTACTTCGCAGCCGACAAGAGCGTGCGCAAACGTGCGGTGAATTTCGCGCCGGCGACGGTGGAACCGTTCCAGCCGATGGCCAGGACCTATTGAGAAACGACATGCAAATCAGCGTTTATCGATTTGATCCTGATAAGGATGAGTCACCCCGAATGGAAGAGATGGCCCTCGATCTGCCGGAGGGTCGCGATCTCATGGTGCTCGACGTCCTGGAGCTTATGAAAGCCCAGGATCCGTCCATCGCCTACCGGCGTTCCTGCCGCGAGGGGGTATGCGGATCGGACGGCATCAACATGAATGGCCGAAACGGCCTGGCGTGCATCACGCCGGTCTCGGAGGCGGCGCCACGGGGCAAGCTGACCCTGCGGCCTTTGCCCGGATTGCCGGTGGTCCGCGATCTGGTCGTGGACATGAGCCAGTTCTACCGGCAGTACGAGAAGATCACGCCGTGGCTGGTCAACGACACGCCGCCGCCTGCCCAGGAGCGACTTCAGTCACCCGAGGACCGCGAAAAGCTAAACGGCCTCTACGAGTGCATCCTGTGCGCGTGTTGTTCCACCGCCTGTCCGTCGTTCTGGTGGAACCCGGACAAGTTCGTGGGTCCCGCAGGGCTGCTGCAGGCCTACCGGTTCCTCGCGGACAGCCGCGACACCGCGACCGCCGAGCGCCTCGCGGCGTTGGAGGATCCGTTCAGCGTGTTCCGCTGCCGAGGCATCATGAACTGCGTCAGTGTCTGCCCGAAGGGCCTGAACCCGACCCGCGCCATCGGCAAGATCCGAACGATGTTGCTCAGCCAGGGCATCTGAACCCTCCTCGTATGGCACAAATCCGCAACCCGCTGCATCGATTGACGGAGACCCGCAGGGGCGACCCTATCGCGCCCGGCGGGACGCGCGGTCGCCCGCTCGACCCTATCGCGCCCGACAGGGCGCGCGGTCGCCCGTGCCGCATGCCGGCTCCCTTGACAGCGGGACGGGACAAGCCCGTCCCCTACGGTCGCGTTCTTAGGGGTTTCGCGATGGCGAATAGCTGACGCATGACCGCAATAGACGATTTCGTCGAACGCATGCGGCGGAGTTCGCATCTCTCCGCGGGCAACGTCGCCTACGTCGAGCAACTCTACGAGACCTACCTGGACGACCCCAACGGCGTCCCCGAAGAGTGGCGCCGCGACTTCGACCGACTGCCCATGGTCGACGATGTCGCCGCCGACGTCCCGCAC
>JAPPKV010000237.1 GCA_028819775.1 Gammaproteobacteria bacterium
GTCTCGCCCCGTTCGGTCCACGTCACGGCGTCGAGTGCCCATGCCGCGATCCAGATCACGGCCGGCACCGCCAGCATCCACACTCGCCGCGGTACGAGCGCGTAGGGGCGACCCTTGCGGTCGTCTGTCGAACCCAGCAACGTCGGTTCGATGGCACGAGAATGCGGCAGCATTCTCGATCGCGCCCGTAGGGCGCGCCGGGACGGGACAAGCCCGTCCCCTACGATCACCATCGCGAATGATGCCGTCAATACGGCGGCGAAGGACACCAGCATAACGCCGCCCAGCGGGGCCAGACCGGCCAGCGGCGTGTCGATGAACGCATAGCCCGCGAACAGCCACGGAAAGCCCGTGAGAAACCAGGTCAGCAACCATTCCAGCGCGGTCCAGAGGACCGCGAACGTCAGCGCCGCCGCGATGTCGTTGCCCTGCGAACGAACCAGTCGGTGGAAGACCCAGCCGAGCAAGCCGTTGAAGACGGCCATGCCAGCAACGAACAGCGCCACCAGCAACGCCGCGAGCCAGGGCGCGGTCGATCCGTAGACGTGGATGCTGACGTAGACCCAGGATGCGCCGACCCCGTACTTGCCGATGCCGTACAGCCAACCGCGCCAGAAGGCGGCTTTGCCCGTCTCCGTACGCCGAAGCAGCCAGAACAGGACGCCGGCCGAGACCAGGAGCAGCGGCCAGACATCGAACGGTGCAAGGGCCAGCGGCAGTACCCCGCCTGCGGCGAGTGCCGCCATGGGCAGCGCGTATCGCCTTGGCACTAGGCGCGGGTCAGGTGGAGCAGTCGGACGCGGCGGCTGTCGGCGTTGATGACGCGGATGTCGAACGGCGCGATGTGGATGGTCTCCTCGCGCTGGGGCAGGTAGCCGAACTCCTTGACCACGATGCCGCCGATGGTGTCGAGATCCCGGCCCGCGAACTCGGTCTCGAAGTACTCGTTGAACTCCTCGATGGGCGTGGTGGCCTTGACCGTGTAGCTGTGGTGATCCAACTGCTTGATGAAGCTGTCGTCCTCTATGTCGTGTTCGTCTTCGATGTCGCCGACGATCTGCTCAAGCACGTCTTCGATGGTGACGACACCTGCCACCGCGCCGTACTCGTCGATCACGAGAGCCATGTGGTTGCGGGTCTCCCGGAACTCCTGGAGGAGATCGTTCAAGCGTTTGCTCTCCGGTACGACGATGGTGGGGCGGATGTAGTCCTTGATGTCGAAGTCGTCCCAATCGTCGAGGAGCAGCAGCTTCAGCATGTCCTTGGCATGCAGGATGCCCTTTAAGTCGTCCATGTCGTCCCCGATCACCGGAAAACGGGAGTGCGTGGACTCGATCACCGTCGGCAGGACCTCTTCCAACCGGCTGTCGAGTTCCACGGTGACCACCTGCGAGCGGGGAATCATGATGTCCCGGGCGCGCATGTCGGAGACCGCCAGCGCGCCGTGGATGATGTTCAACGCTTCCTTGTCGAACAGGCGGCGTTCGCTCGCATCATTGAGCATCTCCAGGAGTTCCGGACGATCCGTCGGCTCAATCGGCAGCAAATCGGCGAGCCAGTCCCGCCAGGTCTTGCGGAACTCCTTTCTCAAGTCCGCGCCGTTGCCGGACTGTCGGGCGCGCGCCGCTTCCCGGCGTTCCGGCTCGCCGCGATCCGCGCTCGGTTCGCCCCGGCGCGTTCGGTGAGAACCCGCCGAAGACGAGCGCTTGATGCTCCGCGACTCTCCTTCGCTCATGTTTGATCTCCGTAGGGATCGACGATCCCAAAACGTCCGAGCACCTCGATTTCTCTAGATTCCATGTCCGCCGCTTCGACCGGCGTGTCGTGATCGTGGCCAAGCAAATGCAAGACGCCATGAACCACGAGATGGGCGTAGTGATCTGCTAGGGCCTTGTCCTGTTCGCGGGCTTCCAGCGCCGCCACCGGCGCGCAGATGGCGATGTCGCCGAGGATGCCTGGTTCATCGGCCGGGAAAGCCAGGACGTTGGTGGCCTTGTCCCGGTCCCGGAAACGCGCGTTGAGGGCCGCCGACTCGGCCTGGTCGACCACCCGGAGGCAGAGCGACCGGGTGTCTTCGCCACGCGCCTCTACGGCCCAGCGCACGATCTCGGTGGCCGGCGGTGCCGGGGTGCCGTCGAGTTCCGCGATCTGCACGTCCACGGTCATCCCGCGCGGCCCTCTTCCACGACTTCCGGGCCCGAAGCCCCGGTCGACGGAACCGTCTTGGCCTGGGAGGCCCGCGCATAGGCGTCGACGATGCGCTTGACCAGCGGGTGCCGGACGACGTCCTTGGACGCGAAGTGCGTGAAGCTCAGGCCGTCGACGTCCTTCAGCACGTCGAGCACGTGGACCAGCCCGGACTTGCCGCCCTGCAGGTCAATCTGCGTGATGTCCCCTGTCACTACCGCGGTGGAGCCGAAGCCGATGCGCGTCAAGAACATCTTCATCTGCTCGATGGTGGTGTTCTGGCTTTCGTCGAGGATGATGAACGACCCGTTCAGCGTTCGTCCGCGCATGAAGGCCAAGGGCGCGACCTCGATGATGTTCCGCTCGATGTACTTGTTGACCCGATCCACGCCCAACATCTCGTAGAGCGCGTCGTAGAGCGGGCGCAGGTAGGGGTCGATCTTCTGGGCGAGATCGCCGGGCAGGAAACCCAGTTTCTCACCGGCTTCCACGGCCGGCCGTACCAGCAGGATGCGGTTGACCGCGTGGTCTTCCAGGGCTTCCACGGCGCAGGCGACGGCCAGGTAGGTCTTGCCCGTTCCTGCGGGACCCACGCCGAAGTTGAGGTCGTTCGTCCGGATCGCCTCGACGTAGCGTCGCTGGTTCGCGCCCCGGGCCTTGACGGTCTTCTTGCGAGTCGTGACGATGACCTCCCCCGCCGGTGCCACGTCGTCGGCCGCCAACATCTCCTCGACCCCCGACTCCTGGAGGAACAGGTGTACGGTGTCGGCATCCAGCGCCTCGCGGTCGCCGGTCTCGACGTAGAGCCGGGACAAAAGGGCACCCCCCGCCTGCACGCGTCGTTCCGGCCCGGAGAGCCAGAAGGCGTTGCCGCGGTTCTTGATCCGGATGCCAAGCCGGCGTTCGAGGTGTTTGAGGTTTTGGTCGAACGGGCCGCACAGAGCGGCCAAACGGCGGGAATCGTCGGGTTCCAGGGTAACGGTCGTGGTGAGGGCCACGACGCGCGACGAGTCGTCTGTCAAATGGTTTTGTTGAGGTGTGTCCCTATGACGCCAAGCATAGCCCGCTTTGTAGCGCTGTCAATCGCGGTCGTAGATGGGCGTAGATGCCATGGAGACCGTCGCCGACGGCCGCGGCTTCGTCACCGCCCAGACGAGAGCGGCCACCCAACCGAGCAGACTCCAACCTAGGAACAGGTTGAGCACGAAGATGGCCGTCGTGTTGTGGTGTTTCCTTACCATTGCCACAACAGTTGGTATGAAGTACGTGAGCAACATGATCGCCAGCACCACGATCACCACGAGCTCCTTCGGGCCGAACATCCCTCAATCCCTCCTGTTGCTACCGTCGTTTCAGCTTGCGTTTGCTGTAGCCGATCCACCAACGAGTCGCCCCCGCAACGAGTTCGGCAGCGCCTCGGTGATCTCGAGGTGTGCGAAGTCGCCGATGAGCCCGGTTGCCGCCGGCGCCGGAGCGGGAAAGTTCACGACGCGGTTGTTTTCGGTACGTCCCGCCAACTGCCCGGGATCCCGCTTCGAACGGCCGGTGACGAGCACCCGTCGTCGGGTACCCACCATTGCCTGCGCATGGGCAGCCGCCTGCCGCCTTAGCTGCGCCTGGAGCACCGCGAGCCTACGCTGCTTCACCTCCGCCGGCGTGTCGTCGGCCAGCGAGGCGGCGGGTGTACCGGGGCGCGGGCTGTAGATGAAGCTGAAGGAGATGTCGTAGTCGAGTTCCTCGACCAGTGCGAGCGTCGCCTCAAAGTCCCTCTCCGTCTCGCCGGGGAAGCCGACGATGAAGTCCGACGACAGGCTGATGCCGGGCCTGGCGCGGCGCAGTGCTCGGATCTTGGCCTTGTACTCCAGGATCGTGTGACCGCGCTTCATCATCGCCAGCACGCGATCCGAACCCGATTGCACGGGCAGGTGCAGGTGGTCCACGAGTTCGGGGATGTCCCGATAGGCATCGATCAGCGTCGGCCGGAACTCCACCGGGTGCGAGGTCGTGAAGCGGATCCGGTCGATGCCGTCGACCCTGGCCGCGTAGTGGATCAACTCGGCGAGGTCGGCCTCGGCACCGTCGATCTCGCCCCGGTAGGCGTTGACGTTCTGGCCCAGGAAATTGATCTCGCGCACGCCCCGTCCCGCTAGCTGGACGACCTCGCGCATGACGCTCGACACCGGACGGGACACCTCCTCGCCCCGGGTATAGGGCACGACGCAGAACGTGCAGTACTTGCTGCAGCCCTCCATCACCGAGACGAAGGCGGAGGGTCCGTCCACACGGGGTTCGGGCAGGCGGTCGAACTTTTCGATCTCCGGAAAGCTGATGTCCACCACCGGCGCTCGCTTGCGGCGGCTCTCGTCGACCATCGCCGGCAGTCGATGCAGCGTCTGCGGACCGAAGACGAGGTCCACATAGGGTGCCCGGGCCGTGATCGCTTCGCCTTCCTGGCTCGCCACGCACCCGCCGACGCCGATGACGAGATCCGGGTTGGCGCGTTTTAACGGCTTCCACCGGCCGAGCTGGCTGAACACCTTCTCCGCGGCCTTCTCGCGCACCGAGCAGGTGTTGAGGAGCACCAGGTCCGCCGCTGCCGGGTCCTCCACGAGTGTCGCACCGTGACTCTCGCGCAAGACGTCCACCATGCGCGACGAGTCGTACTCGTTCATCTGGCAACCGTGTGTCTTGACGTAGAGTTTCACGGCGTACAAGCGCGTTTGCGGGGCGCGGATTATAGCCGTGACGGCATGCCGCGGCCCGGAGAGACACTATTTCCGCTTGAAATTGCCCAATCGATACCTATTAATCGGAGAACCGGCACCCATCGAGGGTTGGCATGCCCCAGGATTCGCACATCTACCGGATCTACTTCCACAGTCACGGGCAGATCTACGAGGTCTATGCTCGCTCCTTCTACCAGAGCGATGTCTACGGCTTCGTCGTCATCGAGGACTACATCTTCGGCGAGCGCTCCCAGATGGTCATCGACCCGGCGGAGGACAAGCTGCGCAGCGAATTCGACACCGTTCAGCGGAGCTTCATCCCCATGCACGCGGTGATCCGCATCGACGAGGTCGAGAAGGAAGGCGTGGCCAAGATCACCGACAGTTCCGGGAGCAACGTCACGCCGTTCCCGGTGCCCATTCCGGACACCAAATCGTAGGGCGACCCTGTCGCGCCCACCAGAACGCGCGGCCGCCCCTGCTCCCTAGCTGCCCAACGGGACGGGACAAGCCCGTCCCCTACGGATCCGCACTCGGGGACGACGGCGTCTCAGCGGATGACCAGTCGCGGGCCGGCAACGCGTAAACGGTGTCGCCGATCTTCACGTGGTCGTAGCGCGGGCGCGAAGGGATGATCGGGGCACTGCGCAGGACCTCGAGGACAGTCTCGGGATCCTCGGACGGAATGCGGCCTTCCCCCGGCCATAGCATGACGAATTCCCAGCCGTCTCCCGGATCGACGATGGCGTACGCCAGCGGGCTGAACGAGATATGCGGCGGAATCACCCCATCGAGACCGGGGAACTCGTTTCGATGCATACCGAGCAGCAGGAATTCCGTCCGCTCTGAATCCCCATCGAGTTCGGCCCGGACCAGGATCGGTTGTTCGACCCGGTAGGCTATGTACGCCTCGCGATCAATCGCCTCCCGTACGCCGTCCGGCACATCGAACGGTGCCGGGCGATAGCTCACCTCGGCCCAGAAGTCCCGATCGGGCACGTCGTCGGGTGATCGGCGGAGTATCGCGCCTCCGCCGGACTGGATGGTCTCGAGTGCGTCTTCGGCCGCGAACGGGACGATCCCGTCTTCCTCATCGCGCTCATCGCGGGTAGCGACAGCATCCCCAAGAAGCCGGTGCGCCGCCAAGTACCCGGGGCGCGCAAGCTCGCGCGCCACGTACCGGAAGTCGAACTGCTCGAGGCCGATCTTCCCCGACTCGACCCGGGCGAGTTGGCTGCGCGCCGAGATGGCGCGGAAATCGAGCACCGGGGTGTTCTGTAGGAGCAGCACGGCGAGTATCACGCAGGCCATGGAGAGGTTCACCAAGGCAGTGACCCGGGGCCACTCGGCGAGATGCCGGATCACGCCCCACAGGTAGCCGAGCGAGAACAAGGCAAGTAGCCCCGCAAAGCTGAACGCCCAACAGCGCGATACGGTCCAGCCGTACTGGTTGACCCGAATCAGGATCCCGGTCATGGCCAGAGCCGGGAGTATCGGCAGGACGACAACGACCGCTGTCACCGCCAACTGGACCGAACCGGGGTAGCGCAAGTCAGCTTCGGGACGATAGGCGATGCCGATGAGCAGCATGGCAATGGTGCCCAGCGCGATCAGGATCCTGCTACCTAAGCCCGTGTCCCACAGTGCCCCCACGCTAACGAAGGGCAGGGTCACCAGGAACACGGCGACGATCAGGAGCACCACGGGGAGCAGGTAGCGGCCAAGGCTCTCCACAAGACCGACAATCCCGTCGATGAGCCGGTCGCGGCGCCGGAACAGCATCGTGCCGACGCCGAAGACAATGCCGGCGGCGGGTAGCACGAACCACGGTTCGGTGAACGTCTCCCCGAGGGCGTCGATACCAAGGATGGCGAACAACGCCGCCCACAGGGCAAGTAGGATGGCGACACCGCCCACCAACGCCAGCGAGAGGCCCGCCACGAAGAGATTCCTCCATGCGCTCTTGAACAGTGCCGCGTAGCGGAACGGTGCGCGCGCCGTTATCTGCTGCATGAAGGCCAGGGCGATGAACCCCGCACCGAGTTGCGTGGCGACGTAGATCGAGTAGAGGTTGCCGACGCTGAACTTGCCCCCCGGCGTTGCCTGCCAACCCACGTATGTGCCGAGCAGACCGGCGACCACGGCGCAGACGCCGGCGAACGCCGCAGTCCGCTTGAAACTACCCGGCTCCGCCGCGAACAGAACAAGAACCGGCCAGCCGAAAACCACCGTGATGAACGGCACGAGCACCACGGGGTTGTCGGCAGGCCAGGCGTCGCGGTCCAGTACCACCCCAAGCCACGCGAGCAGTGCCGCCTGCCCGGCGATGACTGCAGGCAGCGGACCGAGCTTGAGTGCGCCTGCGATCATCCGGTTCATCGTCCGGCCCATGGCGATTGGAGACTCGACCGTAGGGAAGGGGTCGTTGGGTGTCAAACTCAGGATTCGTGCAACTCTCGACGGTTACAATGACTCGCCGAACGCACCGGAGCGTCCGAACAACAAATGACCATCGTCATCGTCGGCGGCGGCCACGCCGCCGGACAAGCCGCGGCGAGCCTGCGCCAGGAGAAGTACGAGGGCGAGATCCTGATCATCGGCGAAGAGCCGCACATCCCCTACCAGCGTCCGCCGCTGTCAAAGCAGTACCTGTCCGGCGAGTACGGTCTCGACCGCGTTCACCTGCGCCCGGCGCGGTTCTACGAGAACAAGGCCATTGAGGTGCGTAGCGGCGTGCGTGTCGAGAACATCGACGCCGACGGCCGGACCGTCGCCTGCAGCGATGGGACCGAAATAGGCTACGACAAGCTGCTGCTTGCCACGGGCGCGCGGCCGCGCAAACTCGCGGCGAAGGGCGGCGATCTTCCGGGCATCCACTACCTTCGCACGATCGCCGACGTCGACGCGATCAAGCAGGAATTCGCCACCGGGCGGCGGATTGCCATCGTCGGCGGCGGCTACATCGGCCTCGAGGTCGCGGCCATTGCAGTCGAGGCCGGACTGATCGTCACGGTCCTGGAAATGGAGGACCGGATCCTGCAACGCGTGACGACGCCGGCGATGTCGGCCTTCTACGAGGGTGTCCACAGCGACAGGGGTGTCACGATCCGCACCCGGATGCGCGCCGAGTCGTTCGCCGGCGTCGACAGTCTGACGGGCGTGGTCTGCGCAGGCGGTGAAGTCGTGGCCGCCGAACTCGCCGTGGTCGGAATCGGCATACAGCCCAACGTCGAGCTAGCCGAAGCAGCCGGCCTCGAGTGCAGCAACGGCATCGTCGTCGACGAATTCACGCGGACCGGCGATCCCGACATCTTCGCGGCGGGGGACTGCACCAACCACCCGAACCCGGTTCTCGGGCGGCGGCTTCGGCTCGAGTCGGTGCCCAATGCCATGGAGCAGTCGCGGGTCGCGGCCGCGAACCTGGCGGCCAACCCCAAGGCATACGCGAACGTGCCCTGGTTCTGGTCCGACCAGTACGATCTCAAGCTGCAGATGGTGGGTTTCTCCACCGAGGCGGAGCGGCAGGTGGTGCGCGGCGACCCCGGAACGAGACAGTTTGCGGTCTTTCACCTCAACGGCGAGACCCTGGTCGCGGCGGACGCGGTGAACAGCGCGCGCGAGTTCATGGCGGCCCGGCAACTGGTGGGCAAACGCGTCGACCCCGGGCGACTCGCCGACCCTGGCGTGGACCTCAAATCCGTTCTGCAGGCGGCAATCTAGGAACAAGACAAGGAGTACAACCCATGAAAACATCGTTCGGCATCCTTGTGACTGCCATCGTGCTGTTCGTCTTCGGATTCCTCTACTGGGCCGCGAACCCGCTGCCGAACCAGGCATTGAACACGGTGCCGGACGCGGACGCGGCGGCCAGCGCCGTGGCCGAGCAGTTCCCGGAAACGGGGATGTACAGCTTCATGCAGTCTGGCATCGGCGCCACCGTCATAGTCAATCACGGGGCCTCGGAAGAGGTCGACCTGTTGGTGATGGTCTACGGGTTCATCCACTACCTCCTCATCGCGGCTGTCCTCGCCGTGGTGCTGCGCACTGGCGCACCCCTCTCCGCGCACGTTCGACGCGCGTTCATCCTCGGTTTGGCGGCGGTGGTCGTCGTGGAGGGCTCCGACATCATCTGGTGGGGATACACTTGGGGCTGGAAGCTCTGGAGCGCCGCCTATCTTGTGCTGGTGTTCGTCATCGGCGCCCTCGTGCTTTCGAAATTCCTGCCGAGGGATCCCGACATCGTGGCGTGATCCTGTGCACGCGGCCGTCCGCGTGCCGAGGTCGAGCGGGCGACCCCGCGCCTTGCGGGAGCGTTATGGTCGCCCCCACGAGCCTGCCCCGTATTGACGGCGGCGTTGTCCCGTCCGCGCTTCGTCTCGTTTGTCCCCTGTTCTGCCGCCTGAGCGCGATGGAAGTTGTTGGATTGTTTAGGCAAAATCCACCTTGAGTGCTGCGTGGCGACCTGTCGAGACGGTTCACGGAGACGGCATGAGCGACGAACAGGAAGACCTGAACAGTCCGGATTCCGACCTAGGGGTTGCCGAGGTCGTCGACGAACACACGCGGCCGAAAGAGGGCTTCCTGTTCTGCGCGGCCTGTTCACACTTGGTCGGCCACATCCAGGATCGCATCGAGGTGAACGGTTCGTTTCTTCACACGTGTACGAACCCATACGGCTATGTCCACCACTTCGGCTGCCACAGCGACGCTCACGGCTGCGCGATCAGCGGCGGCCACCACTCCGCCGACAGCTGGTTCAAGGGTTTCAGTTGGCGGTTGGCCAACTGCGGCAACTGCGACACCCACTTGGGATGGCTCTTCGAACGACCGGGCGAGCATTTCTACGGCCTCATCCTCGACCGCGTCC
>JAPPKV010000047.1 GCA_028819775.1 Gammaproteobacteria bacterium
GCTCTTCCTCGGCCCGTACGACCAGATTGCCGACTACCAGAGCCAGGGCATCCAGGGACCGCGGGGCTTCCTGAACCGGCTCTGGCAGAGCGTACTCGGCGCCGAGGCCGGCGCGCCCGATCCGGACGTCGAACGCGCCTTGCACCGCACCATCAAGCAGGTCAGCGAGCAGGTTCCGGCGCTGCAGTTCAACACGGCGATTGCGGCCATGATGGAGTACCTCAATCGCGTACGCGCCGACGGTCGAACGCCGAGACGGGCGGAGCTGACGCCGCTCGTGGTCATGCTGTCGCCCTTCGCGCCCCACATTGCCGAGGAACTCTATCTTCGACTCGGCCACAACGGCGGCGTCTTCGACGCGGCGCGCTGGCCCGAATACGACGCCGCCAAGACGGTCGAGTCGACCCTGGAGCTCGCCGTGCAGGTCAACGGCAAGGTACGCGGCCAGGTTGTCGTGGCGGCGGATGCCGATGAAGCGGCGCTGGTTGCCGCCGCCAAGGAGAACGCGAACGTTGCGCGGTACCTCGACGAGGGGATCCTTAAGAAGACCATCGTCGTGCCCGGCAGGCTGGTGAACCTGGTGGTCGGATGAGGCGTGCCGCCCGGGTCGGCGCATGGCTCACCGTCGTGGCTTCGGCCGGGTGCGGATTCCAACTGCGAACCTGGGATCTCTCGACGGCACTCGAAACCGCACGGATCGAAGCCGACCACGGCGTCGACCTGGACATCGATCTCGTCCGGGCGCTCGAATCCGCGGGCGTGCGCGTGGTCGATTCGGATGCCGAGATCGTCGTCGTGTTGTCGGACCAGCGCGACGATTGGCGCAGCGTGTCAGTGACCCGGGGAGCCCGCACCGCGGACTACGAACTGTCATTGCAGGTGACATTCGCTGTGAACGACGGCAACGGTGAACAGCTCGCGGGCGCGAGGGTGCTGCGCAGCGAGCGCGTGGCCCGGCTCGACGCCGACAATCTCGTCGGCAGCAGCGAGGAGCGACGGCTGCTCGCCGCCGAGGCCCGGGACGACCTCGTCGGTCGCATGCTGCGAACCCTGGACACATTGTCGCGACAACTGGAACCCGCGAATGCAGATTCCCCCTGAGCAACTTCGACGGCATCTCGGGGCCGGCGACCTGAAGGACATCTACCTCGTCAGCGGTGACGAGCAACTCCTGGTGGACGAGGCCTGCGACGAAATCGTCGCCGCTGCCAGGGGCCTCGGGTTCGACGAACGGACGATCTTCGAAGCCGTCGCGCGCGCGCCATGGGACGAGCTGTTCGCCGACGCGGGAAACCTCTCGCTGTTCGCCACCAAGCGGCTGCTCGACGTGCGCATTCCGCCACGCGGGCTCGACCGTGGTGGTTCGGAGGCGATTCGCGGCTATCTGAAAGCGCCGCTGGCCGACACGCTCGTCGTCTGCCGTGCCGCCGGCTTGGATTGGCGGCAGCGAAGCAACGCCTGGTACAAGGCGATCGAAAGAGCCGGTGCGGTGGTTCCCGTCTGGCCCATAGGCGGTCGGGACTTGCCGCGCTGGCTGGACGGACGGTGTCGGCGGGAGGGGCTCGAACTCGACGGCGACGCCCTGGACGCTCTCGCCGAACGGGTCGAAGGCAACTTGCTCGCCGCCGTGCAGGAAATCGCGAAGCTGAAGCTGCTCCACGGCGAAGGACGCGTCGGGGCCGACAAGATCGAGCAGAGCGTCGGCGATGCCGCGCATTTCGACACCTTCGAGTTGATCGACGCCGCCTTCGCGGGCCGCGCGGCCCGTGTGCACCGCATGCTGGAACCGTTGCGGCAGGAAGGCGTGGCCGTGTTCATGGTCATCGCTGCGCTCACCAGCCAGCTGCAGCGTGCTGCCGAACTGGCTGCCGGCGCGAATCCGCGGATTGCGCGTCGACGTCTGCCGGTGCTCAACGCTGCCGTCAAACGCCTTGGCCCTACCGGAATCGACGACCTCCACAAGGAATGCGCATTGCTCGACCTCCAATCGAAGGGCATGTTGCGTGGCGACGCGTGGCAGTCGCTTGAACGGGTCTTGTTGAGTCTCGCCGGCGTCGCGCAGCCAAAGCTGTCCGACGAAGCCGACCTGCTGCGGGTTTGAACCAACAAGGTGCATCGATGATCAACGACCTGATTCGTGACGGCTGGGGCTATCACGACACCCAGAGCGAGCGGCTCGCTGGCGAATTGGAGGCCGCGGACCTCCACGAGTTGAAAGGCCAGGCACCGGCGCACTGCCTACGCCTTTCGAACCACACAATCGGTGAGCACTTGGGCGACTGGCCACGTGCCCGGCGGTTCGCGGAGACCGTGCGCGAGGCGACGGCGGGCAGTCCGGTCGATGCCGGGTTCGGTGTGCATCTCGCGGTCGCCCGGTACATGGACGACGACGCCATCGCCGCCCAGCAGGCCGAGATCGAATGCCTCGGCGGTGCGGAACACCCGGTCGAAGCCTATCTCTCGGTCAAGTCGTTTCTGGCCGGTGCGCTTGCCGGGTCGGGGCGGTTCGCCGATGCGGGCGTGGTCATCGCGGCGGCCAATCGATTGGCTGCGGGACTTGGCGAGGGGGCCGCCTCGGATCGCAGCATGGCGGTCGCCAACAACAACCTGGCGAGCGAATTGGTCGAGTCCGAGGAACTGGATGCGGACCAGGCCCGGATGATGCTGGACTGCGCCGAAGCCGCGCACACGTTCTGGAAGCGCTGCGGCACCTGGGTCAACGAGGAGCGCGCCTTGTACCTGCTGGCGCTGGTCCACAACCGGACAGCGAACCATGCCGGCGGTCTCGAATATGCGCAGACCGCGCTCGGCGTGATCGCTGCCAACGGCGAGGAGGCCGTCGATGAAGCCTTCATCCGCCTCGCCGCCGCGACATCCCAGATCGGACTGTCCGACGTCGCTTCCGCCAAAGAGCACCTCGCAACCGCCGATGGGCTCGCCGAGGCCTGGTCCGACGAGTCGCTGGTCACCTGGTACCGGGGCGAACGGCGGAAGGTGGCCGCCGCCCTTGGAGAAGTCAGATGAGCAACGCTATACGTTCCATTGCCGCCTGCGGATTGGCGGCGGTCACCGCGGTGTCCGCCGTTGCCAAGGAAGGCATGTTCACGCCGGAGCAAATGCCGGCCATCGCCCCGGATCTGCGCGAAGCCGGGTTGGCGCTTGATCCGGACGAGCTCGCCGACCTGACCGCATTCCCCATGGCGGCGGTGGTTTCGCTGGGCGGCTGCAGCGCGTCCTTCGTGTCGCCGAAGGGCCTGGTGGTCACCAACCACCACTGCGCCCGCGGCTCGGTCCAGTTCCATTCGAAACCGGAGCGCAACTATCTCGAAGACGGATTCCTGGCTGCCTCCATGGCCGGGGAACTGCCGGCGCCGCCGGGTTCCCGGGTCTACGTGACAACGGGCGTGGAAGACGTGACCGAGCAGGTATCGGGAGGTCTCGATCCCGCGCTGCCGCCACGGGAGCGGTACGAGTTGATGGAAGACCGGCGCAAGGCCCTGACCAAGTCCTGCGAGTCCGACCCGGGTCACCGATGCCGGGTGAGCGGCTTCTTCGGCGGGCTCCGGTACAAGCTCATCAAGTACTTGGAAATCCGCGACGTCCGTCTCGTCTATGCGCCTGCGGACGCCATCGGACGCTACGGGGGCGACATCGACAACTGGCGCTGGCCGCGCCACACCGGCGACTTCGCCTTCTACCGGGCCTACGTGTCGCCGGAGGGCCAAACTGCGGATCACTCCCCCGACAACGTGCCGTTCGAACCGGCGCACTACCTCGCGGTGTCGGCCGCGGGTCTCGACGACGGCGATTTCGTGATGGCCCTCGGCTATCCGGGGGGCACCTCGCGCTACGCCCGCCACGTCACCGTGGAGAACCTGTTCGAGCGCGAATACCCGCGATCCGTCGCGAGAAGCCGGGAACGTATCGCCGTGATCGAGTCGGCGGCCCCCGAGGGCAGCGATTTGCGCATTCGCTACACGGGGCTGTTGGCCGGACTCAACAACGGCATGAAGAACCGCGAAGGGCAGCTTGAGGGTGCGCGTCGGCAGCGTCTTGTCGAACGCCGTGCCCAGCGCGACGGTTCGCTCGACGTTTGGATTGCGCGTCAAGACGACAACGCGGCCCTAGCCGAGGCGATCCGCAACTACGACGCGCTGGCCACGGAAAACGCCGAGGAAAGCAGGCGCTACTACCACTACAACGCCGCCCGGGGCGCGCAGTTGTTCGGCACGGCCCGACGGCTCTACCGGCTGGCCCGCGAGAAGGAGAAACCCGATGCCGAGCGGGAACCGGGCTACCAGGAACGCGACCTCCGGTCCTTCCGACAGAGGCTGAGTCGCCTCGACCGCCGCTACCACCCGAGCGTCGACAAGGCGCTGTGGATGCATGCCCTCGGCGGCTATCTCGCGCAGCCCGCCGAGTACCGCGTGGCCGCGTTCGACGAGGCGCTTGGACTGACCACCGACGTCGACGAGGCGGCGGTGTCTTCGATACTCGACCACTACTACGCCGAGACGGTGCTGGAGGACGCCGAGACGCGCTTGGCATTGATGGACGCGACGCCAAGGGCCATCGAGGCGCACGACGATCCCTTCCTGCGTCTCGCGGTCGCCGTCTTCGACTCGGACATGGAGCGCGAAGAAGCGTCCAAAACCCGTAGCGGTCGCGGCAACCTGCTACGCCCCCAATACATGCAGGCCATTATCGACTGGCAGCGGTCCGAAGGTCATACGACCTATCCGGATGCCAACGGCACGCTCCGCGTGACTTACGGCACCGTGTTGGGCGGATCGCCGATGGACGGGTTGATCTACGAGCCCTTCACCCGTCTCAACGGCATCCTCGAGAAGGACTCCGGGGTGGCGCCCTTCAACGCACCGGCCAAGCTGCTCGAACGTGCCCGCGCCGAGGACTACGGCGCCTATCGCCTCGAGTCCATCGGCTCCGTGCCCGTGAACTTCCTCTCCGATCTCGATTCCACCGGCGGCAACTCCGGTTCCCCAACGCTGAACGCCAACGGCGAACTGGTCGGCCTGTTGTTCGACGGCACCTTGGAGAGCGTCGTCTCGGATTGGGACTTCAATCCCCGCACCACCCGCACGATCCATGTCGACACCCGCTACATGCTATGGGTGATGGAAAAGATCGACGGCGCCGATTGGCTCATCGACGAGATGAGGGTTGTCGGATTGAATTAAGGGGGCATCAGGATTCGTTATGCGCGCGAAAAACCTGGGTTTGGTCGAATGCCGGAGATGGACGAGCGAACCGGCCACTCGGCATGGGGCTCCGCGTTGCGCTTGGCGCGAGTCCGGGGGCAAGGGTGCTGCTATGCTCTGCTAGCAGAATCCGGCAAAGGACGGCAATTGGACTGGGATAACGAACCCGGCTTCGACGAGGTCAACGCCGACGTACCCCCGATCTCGCGAGCCTTCATGTAGGCCGGCGACGGTTCTATTCCTCGAAGGAGCTATTCAGGAAGGACAAGCAGTCGTTCGTTGCGCCAGACGCGAATCACGCGTACTAGCTTGGTGCTCCGATGGTACACAATGCGAAACGGTGGGTAGATTAGTTCACGAAGGAACGATTCGCCGAACTCGGGCACGACCCGTCCCATGTCGGGGTGTTCGCTCAGCCTTTCCACCCGTTCGAATACACCGCCTAGGATGCGGTCGCCTACGTCCGGTACGCCTTGGTCGGCGTACCACTCCTTGATGGCTTCTAGGTCCGCAACGGCAGACTCCGCGAAGCGGACTGAGACAGGGGACATGACGTCATTCGAGCCCTAGGCGCGTCTTTGCCTCGCTCCAAGACACTTCGCGGCCAGCCTCGATGTCTGCGAGCCCTGCGATGACGGCACGCATGAACGCCCTTTCCTCGGCAGCGGACTCGTACTCCGCCAACGACTGAACGACGGCAACACCTCGCCCGCGTCGGGTCAGCAATACCGGCCGTCCGGCTTCTGCCGCATGCCTGACTATCCGTCCTGGATTGGTCTTTAGATCGGTCAACGGCACGACATCCTCGGAAAACCTCGCATCCACCCACATCTCCCGAACCCGCAACGGACCTGATAATAGCACCTGTTATCAGGTCTTACACGGGCACCGATGGCCGATGGCCGAGGGGCACTGCGACGATGGCTACTCCTCGAAGAACGGGTGATCCGCCACCGGCGGATGCGGCAGGTTGCCGGTTGGATTGCGCACGCTCATCTCCTCGAACAGAAGGTCGGGCACGGATAACGTCACCGTCCCCCCACTCGAGGGTGACAGGCCGAGCCCGCCGCCGACCATCATTACGAGGCCGCTCGCGAACCCCCACGAACCACCGCGCGTATAGATGGTGTTCGAGTCCGATGCCGCCACGATTTCCTTGAATACCGAATCGGCGATGCCGGCGAACTCGACGGTTCTGAGCAGTTCTTCGCGCCCGTCCGGGTAGAACCTGTAGGCGACCAAGGCGTCTGCGACATTGCTTTGTCCGGCGCCAGGGCCACCGAAACCAATGTTGAAGCTGAAACCCGACGCCGGCATCAAGCCGGGGTTGCCGAGGCGGCGGACGACGATGCCGTACTCGGCTTCGCGTTCCTTCATCAGGAGCTTCAGCTCGTCGTAGAGTTCCTCGCGGGTCATGCCGCGACTGTTGGTCATTACGAGGTTGCTCGGCTGCGGTCCGCCGCCGCGCCGGTTTCCGGTGCTGCCGTCGATGCCGCGAACGGGATTTCGCGTGGTCAGGAGTGTTTTCAGGATGCCGTTCTCGACCAAGCTGGTTGCCTGCGCGGGGACGCCGTCGTCGTCCACGGGATAGCCGCCCCAGAAGCCATCGCCGGTGAGCGTCGCATCGTCGGCAAGGTCCATGAAACGCGGCAGCACCCGGGCGCCGAGCTTGTCCAGGAACGGGTTGCCCGAGCGCCGCGCGGAGAACCGTCGCTCGGTCTCGGGGGTGCGTACGCCGCTGAGTCTCGGCAGCAGCACCTGGGCGGTGAGTTCGGCGGCAGCTTGACCTTCGAACAATACCGGGCCGATATAGCGGTCTTCCAATGCCGAGGCCGAACGTCGTTCGCTGATCGCGGCGCCCATGGCCTCGACCTCGGCGGCCAGGTCGCCGCGATTGGCGATATCGTCCCAACCATGGGCGTGGACTGCGCGGAAGTCGTGCAGCATCGCGCCGTCGTCGGCCTGCGTTTGTGCGGTCACACTCAGGAATGCGGCTGGATCCGAGCGAATGAACGACGAACCTTCGCTGTTCACGTAGTACGTCCTACCCCGCGCCGCGTGGGCGCCGACCCGGGAATCCATGATGTGCGGCATGTCCCGGAACCGAATGGAGAGATCGCGGACCAGCCCCTCTACTTCGTCCAACCTGGGTAGTTCCGCGCCGGGTTCCTCTGCGTATTCGTACGGTTCCTGGGGGGACAGGTCGCCGAGATCCTCGACCCGGGTCTCGTTCTGCAGCGCCGCGCGCTTGGCGGCGATCTGCTTGAGCGCGTTCTTGTAGGCGTCGTCGGTGGCCAGCCAGATCTGCCGGCGAATCTCGACCACGTCGTCCGTCAGCGGCAGGCTCGCACTGCCCCCGCCGCCGAAAAACCCCATGCCCCGAAAGTTGGTGTTGTCGAACGACGCATCGCCGACCCGAAGTTCAACCCCCAGCCACCGGGTCCGGCTCGTCGAACTGGGCAGCAACGCACCGAAACTGGCCCCGGCCGAAACCTGCTCGTTGTCGCGGATGGTGTAGGCGACGAAATAGGGTTCGTCCATGCCCTCCATGCGGAGTTCGTCCATGGTGCGTGCAAGCTCCTCGCGCATGGCCTGCATCAGCACGTCTTCGCCCGCAGCGGTGGCGGGTACGAGGAGCGCCAGCGCGACGGCAGCGACGAACGTATTGGAAAGGAACATCGTGTTCTTCATGGCACAACTCCTCCCTAGTAGACCGCGAAGCCTAGGCGGTCATCCCCGATTGGCGCCGGGAGCAACGGTGGACGATCCTGCGACTTGCCCTTCTTCTGCACTTCGATCTGGGACACCAGGATGCTGGGCGACGCGGCGGAGACGGGAACGCCGCCCGATTCCGCGCCGCAGGTGCCATTGAACACCGCGATCTGGTCGTCGCCGGCGGCGACCTTGCTGAAGGTGGTGAGCGGCGTGCCGATCAGGTCGACGCCACGAACCAGTTCCTCGCGGCCGTCCGGATAGACGCGGTACACGACCAAAGGCGTCACGTTGAACGAATTCGGCATGAACCGGCCGGTTGTCGTGAACCCACCCTGGATGGCCTCGAAACGCAGACCGAACGGCTTGCCCTCGGCTTCGATGGCGGCGAGCAACTCCCCCTTCAGTTCGTCGGCGGTGAGCGGGTCGGCGACCTCGACGATCAAGTTGGATTGCCGGGCAACCGGCATGAAGCCCGCCTGCTTGCGCCCGTGGCCGTTGGATTGGGGGAATCCGTCGATGGGTCGGCGCGACAGCAGGAAGGCCTTCAAGATCCCCTTGTCGATGACGGTGACCCGGCGTGCCGGAATCCCCTGGTTGTCGAACCGGTAGGTGCCGACGAGATCCGTGCCGCCATGGCGCGTCATCGTGGGATCGAAGTGCACGGAGAAGTTCGCCGGCAAGACGCGCTCGTTGAGTAGCTTCTTGAAGGTCTGGCCCTCGTCCTCGAGCTTCTGGCGATGCCCTTCGACGCGGTGCCCGAGTATCTCGTGGAAGAACACGCCGCTCGCCTCGCCGGACAGGATCGCGGGGCCGGTATAGGGCTCCACCAGCGGTGCGTCGCGCAGCGCGAGCAGCGTCTCGACCATGTTCGCGACATCGCGGGCCACGGTCTCATCGTCCGGCAGGCTTTCGGGGGTCAGCGCGATATAGCTCTTGTAGAGCGGCAGCACCATGCCGTCTTCCGCCTTGGTGCTGGCGGATATGAACAGCCGGTAGAGCGTCTCCGAGGTCTGGATCTCCGAGCCGTCGCTGTTCACGAACCAGCGCGTCTCGACATTGGCGGAGAACGAAGCCCTGGCCTCGTAGAAGTCGCCGTACCGGGCGAAGGGCGCCGTGTACTGCTGGACCTTCGCCTCCCAGTCGGCAAGATCGACCTCGATCGGCCGCGCATGCTCCATGCCCGTGGACGGTTCCTCGCGGGAGAAGTCGCCGGCCTTGTCCTCGGCCTCCACCGTCACCTGCACATCGGTTTTGACGGTGGTGAGTTCCTCCAGGGCACTTTTGTAGCGCTTGTCGGTTTCGTGCCAGAGCAGCGCGCGAATCGCATCGACATCGTCCTCGACAGGCGCCACCACCATGTCGGTGCCGAAGAACGAGAAGCCGCCCTGGCCGCGCAGGGGACGGGTGTTGTCGAGCCCGTAGTCGCCCACGCGCAGGTCGATGTCGAGCACGCGCCTGCGGGATGAGTTGCTGAACACCAGCGCGCCGAACTGCGCCCCGGCGGACATCCCCTCCGTTTCCGTGATCTCGTAGCTCAGGAAGTAGGGCGGAACGGGCTCGTTGCCCAGTACTTCCATGGACCGGTCGAGTTCGGCCTTCATGGCCTTGAGGACGCTGCCCTCGGCGGTGGCATCGACGGCGAAGAGACTCGTCCCCGCCAAGGCGATCCCTGCCGCCAATACCTTCGAACTGACGCCGTTACGCATTTCGGCCTCCCAATAAGCATCATTCGCGAAGTGCTAGCAGCGTAGCACAACAAGGTACGAGG
>JAPPKV010000072.1 GCA_028819775.1 Gammaproteobacteria bacterium
CGGTGGCGTTCGTGCGCGGCGAGGGCAGCTATGTCTACGACAGCAACGGCAAGCGCTATCTCGATGGGCTGACCGGCATCGCCGTGTGCGGACTCGGCCACGCGCACCCCAAGGTGGCCGACGCCATCGCGCGGCAGGCGTCGACTCTCACCCACACCTCCAACCTGTACCGGATTCCCGGGCAGGAGCGACTCGCGAACCGGCTCACCGAAATATCCGGCATGGACAACGTGTTCTTCTGCAACTCCGGGGCGGAAGCCAACGAAGCCACCATCAAGATCGCGCGTCTCTACGGCCACTCGCGAAACGTCGATGCACCCCACATCGTGGTCGCCGACGGCAGCTTCCACGGCCGCACGATGGCGACGCTGACCGCGACCGGCAACCGCAAGGTGCAGGCCGGATTCGAGCCGCTGCTCGGGGGATTCGTGCGCGCGCCGTACAACGACGTCGAGTCGGTGGAGAAGATCGCCGCCAACGACAAGAACGTCGTGGCGGTGCTGGTGGAGCCGATTCTCGGCGAAGGCGGCATCGTCATTCCGGACGACGGTTATCTCGAAGCCCTGCGCGACATCTGCGACCGCCACGGCTGGCTGCTGATGCTCGACGAAGTCCAGACGGGCAATGGCCGGACCGGGCGCTACTTCGCCTACCAGCACACCGCGATCATTCCCGATGTCGTGGCCACCGCCAAGGGACTCGGAAACGGCGTGCCGATCGGCGCCTGCCTGGCTCGGGGCGAGGCCGCGAAGATGCTGGTCGCCGGCACCCACGGCTCGACGTTCGGCGGCAATTTCCTGGTCTGCGCCGCCGCCAACGCGGTGGTCGACGAGTTGACCGACGGCGGAATCATCGACCGTGCCGCAGAACTCGGTGAGCGCATGCTGGCGAGGTTCAGCCAACGCCTTGCGGGAAACAACCGCGTCAAGGACATCCGAGGCAAGGGGTTGATGCTGGCCGTCGAGCTCAACGAGCCCTGTGCGGAACTCGTCGGTGCCGCCGTCGACGCCGGCCTCCTGATCAATGTCGCCGCGGACACCGTGGTGCGTCTCTTGCCGCCGCTCAATATGAGCGACGACGAGGCCGACGCGATGGTGGACCAAGTGGTCGACTTGATTGACGCGATGCCCGGCTAGGCTCGGGCACCGTAAAGCAAGCTGAATTCCGAGCATCGAGGAAGCGTCCCGTGGCTGACACTTCCGGTTCACCCCCGCAGACCGCCCGGCATCCAGCGCCGAAGCATTTCCTAACCCTCGGCGACTTCACCGCCGACGAACTGAACCGCGTCGTCAGGCGCGGTGTCGAACTGAAGGAGATGTGGCGCAACGGCCAACGCTACGAGCCGCTCAAGGGGCGAACGCTCGCCATGATCTTCGAGTTGAGTTCCACGCGCACCCGGGTTTCCTTCGAGGCGGGCATGCACCAGCTTGGCGGCCACGCCCTGTTCCTAAGCCCGACCGACTCCCACCTTGGCCGCGGCGAACCCGTCGAGGACACGGCACGGGTGCTCTCGGAGATGGTCGACGCGGTGATGATCCGCACGTTTCACCACGACACGGCGGAACGCTTCGCCGCCGCGGCTTCGATACCGGTCATCAACGGCATGACCGGGCGTTTCCACCCTTGCCAGTTGCTCGCGGACATGCAGACGCTCGTCGAGTACCGCGGCAAGATTTGCGGGGCCACGGTGGCGTTCGTGGGAGACGGCCACAACATGTGCAACTCCTATATTCGCGCCGCGGGATTGTTCGACTTCGAATTGCGCGTCGCGACGCCGAACGGCCATGAGCCCGACCAAGGGATTCTGCCGGCACCGAACGTCGTACTGGCCGATTCCCCGGCCCAAGCTGTCGACGGTGCCGATCTCGTGGTCACCGACGTCTGGTCGTCGATGGGACACGAAGGCGAGGAAGCGGATCGGCGCGCGGCATTCGACGGCTATCAAGTCTCCCCCGCCCTCTTGGACCGGGCGAAGCCAGACGCTCTGTTCATGCACTGTCTACCCGCTCACCGCGGCGAGGAGATCAGCGATGATATGCTCGACGACCCGCGCTCGGTGGCCTGGGTGGAGGCCGGCAACCGCCTGCACTCGCAAAAGGCGCTCCTGGAGTTCCTGCTGGTCGCTTGAAAAACGACTCCGACCATGGACGCCAAGCAGCACATCCAACAGTCAGCCATCCGGGTCGACACCGCATCGCTCCGTGATGCCGTGAACGCCGCCAGGCAAGGCGATGCGGCCAGCCAGCGACGCGTCGCCGGTGCCATGGTCTGGGCGGCCTTTTCCTGCCCCGACGCCATCGAGCCGGTGTACGACGTCATTGCTGCCGCCTGGCTCGGTGCGGGGGAGTTCCCAGACATCCCAACCGGATTGCCACAAGCGCCCCTTGAAGCGAGTTTCTGGGATGCGTTCTTCTCCGCCGTCGATGACGCCGAGAAGGGCTACGACGCCGCATCGATAACCACCCGGGTTGCGGCATTGGGTGGCAGCGTGCATCCGAGCTTCCGGCAGATCTCCGAGGACTGTGCTCGCCGGCACCCTGGTGCGGCCGCCGCCCTGACGAATCCCGTGCCCGGGCGGACCGATCTCGATGAACTCGGTGCGTGCGCGGATCCAAGCCTCGGCCAGACCCTTTACCGGATGATCGTCGATCAGGGGTACGACCTCGAAGTGCTCGACCGGGAGGCAATCGCGCTCTCCGCCTTGCCGCGTTCGCTCCGCTACCTCAACACGCGAATCCTGCAGATGCACGATGTCTGGCACCTGGTTGCGGGCTACGAGACGACGGCCTCGCACGAGATCGCCATCTCCGCGTTCCAGCTCGCCCAGTTCGGGCACAACTACTCGGCCATGTTTCTCGCGACCATCACGACCATCTCCTGCACGCTGCAGCGCGCCGGCTACGGCATCCTGATGCAACTCATCGCCGAAGGCTGGCGGCATGGCCGGGAGACGCCGGCCATGATGGATATCCAGTGGGAGGCGGAGTGGGGCAAACCAATCGAAGAGATACGAAAAACCTACGCCATCCCGGTCTACCAGAGCATTCTGCCTGCGGGCTTGTTCGAGTCCGCCGCCGTGTAGGGGACGGGCTTGTCCCGTCTCGCACACCTAAGGATCCCGGCTCGGGCGACCGCGCGCCCTTCGGGCCCGATAGGGTCGCCCCTACTCGCTGAAATTGTCCGCCCCCGGTGCCGAGAGATTGGTCAGGTCACCGGTCACGCTATCGAGTAGATTGACCACGTGGATCTCGCCGTCGGCCTCGACGAACAGCCGCCACTTGCCGGCACCGTCGCCGAATGCGCCGGAAATGTCCTCGCCGCCGTCCTCGAGTTCCGGTGCCGTGAGCGTTCGGGCCGACCCAGCGGCGAGTTGTAGTTCGACCGCGGACTCCCCGGCCGCGCCCGCGTCGTCGCGGGCCGTGATCGTGATGTTCGAGGCGCTCTCCGGGTCGGGATTGATCAAGCGCAGTCGGCTCCGCTGGTTGACGTTGCTGCCCGGATTGAAAATGGACACGTAGTAGAAGCCGGTGAATTCGTCGAGCGCTACGACGTCGTGAATGGCGGTCAGGAAGCCGTCTGTTGTGCGCGCATATGCCGCCACTTCGATCTCGAGATCCGAATCGAACTCCAAGCGCCAGTCGCCCGTGCCCGCGCCGGTGCCGCCGGACAGTCCCTTGTCGGTGTTGCCGGCCTCTAGATCCTGCGAGTTCAACGCCTGCGTCTCGGCCGCTTCGAGGGCGAGTGTTAACGCGTCGGGGCTCGTTCCCGCGTCGTCGGTCGCCATGATCCGCACGTCGCCGGCGCGGTCGGAATGGTTGACGACGCGGACGAACCCTTGCCGGCCATCGCTCTCGAGTGCGGCCGCGGCAAGGAAGAACGGCACGAGAATCTTGGACTCAGCGGGCGTGAACTCGACCACCAGCCGATAGTCCCCGACCTCAGTCTCGTCATAGCCCGTCACCTTCACATAGTAGGTGCCGCGGGCGACGTCGATCTCGATCCTGAAGTTCGTGTCGATCGGGAAGTTGGCGTCGTCGTTGTAGGTTATCGTGCTGCCGTCCTCCCGCTTCAAACGTCCGACCGTGTCCAGCGACCCCGTCGTGTAGACCGTCAACGTGCCGCGGCGTAGGACGACGATCCTGAACACATCCGCGTCCGCCCCATCGGCGAGCTCTCCCGACACCTCCGACCCGACGACCACGGGAGACGCCGCCGCCACGGTGTCACCGTGGTCGTCCTCCGAGGGCGGATCCGTATGTTGAAGATGGATGCCCGCGTGATTGTCGAAGAACCGGTCGAAGCGCCCGTAGAAGTCGACGGGATCTTCGGCCGTGCACGCCGGCCCGCCGATGAGCGTGCCGATCAGCACGTCACTGTCATCCACCGTGGTGAACAGGCCAGCGCCGCTGCTCCCGCCCGCGGTCATCCCTTCCGTCCACATGACCTTGATCGCGTCGACATCGTCGCCGAAACCCGTCGAATCGATGCTGCCGCCCGCCCACTGCTTGGGATCGCCGTCGGGGTGATGCAGCGACGTCACCTCGGTCCCCGACTCCCACCCGACATCGCTATTCCATCCGGCCAGGCAGGCGTTGTTCGGCAATGCGACCCGTAGCCGCAGCAGCGAGGCGTCCGTATCGGGGTCGCTCGCCACGAGTTCCGCCCCGCCGAAACGCTCCGTAATGCCCGGTTCCTCGTCCGTGTCGTCACAGGTCTCGTATTCGTAGTGCCAGCGCGTTTCGATGGTGTCGGCAAGGCTTTGAGACGCCACGCAGTGTGCCGCCGTCAAGAAATACGGTGCGTCGAGGTTTTCGTCGCGCGAACGTGCGGAATTGACCGCCGTACCCGTACACACATAGGAAACTCCCGCCTCGTCGGTGAACAGAATCGTAGCCACGGCGTTGTTCGGGCAGCTGGGCAGGCTCTTGCACGCCACCTGAACCGGGTCGCACACCGCGGCGTCGGTGCGAAGGCGCTGCCCGGACCGCGACGTCTGCGGCGGGGGGAGATGGATGTGCGACACAGCGACGATGCGCAATGACACATCGCCCTCGTAGGCCGACGGGGCAACCTCGATTTCGATACCCAAGGTGTCGCCAGGGATTGTCGGCGACCAGCGTGTCCGCACACCGTCCGCCGGTTGCGGGCCCGTATCGGCGCGCGGCTCTACGAAGTCGCCCCCCTTGAAAACGGGATACTGCCGTTTCGGGTCCCCAAGGGCGAAGAACCGCAATACCGCCCCCGGCGGAAGTGCCGCGCGAACGGCCACCCGGATCGCGCCGGCCCGCGGCGAGCGCACGGTCAATGCGGCCACGCGAGAGCCGCCTGTCAACGCCGTCCACGTCAACGTCGGCGCCAGGTCACCGCGGGCGATCTCGGGCAACTGCCGACCAACGCCGATTCGCAACGGCTGCCCGGGTTTCGGGGTTTCAGACTCGTCCGCCGCCTGGACGTCGGCGATCGTCGGCAGGACGATGGTGCGTGAAACCGCGGCCCGGGTGTAGTCCATCTTTGTCTGCCACGAACTCGGGGCAGTCGGCTCGGTCGCATTCCGAGGTTCGATCGCACCGAGCCGCTGCGCATGCGCGACGGACACGATCGAACACGTCAACAACAATCCGAAAAGCCCCGCCCATCGGCTCTTGAAACGAGACGCGTGTCCGGCGTCCACGCCGACGCTCCCAGCCATCGTTCTCGACAACCGCATCAATCCATGCCCGAGTTCATTCTGCGGCCAAAGTGAACTCGTCCATACGATGTGCTACGCATCCGGGTCGATCGTGCGCGACGCAGGTGCTTCGTAAAGCCGAACACAGTCACGGCCCGCGGCCTTGGCCTCGTAGAGCGCCGCGTCCGCTCGCGCCATGAAGGTCTCCAGTTCTTCGCCGCGCGCGCTCGCCGCAATTCCAACCGAAAGGGTAACGGCGAAGTCGTCCGGGAGACCTTCCACGGCTACTCCACGGAACTCCGTCCGGATTCGCTCCGCTACCCGCTTGGCGCCCTCGATCGGCGTGTCGCCGAGCAGGATGACGAACTCCTCGCCCCCGATCCGAGCGACCACGTCGTCGTCGCGGACGCCCTCCAGGGCAACCCGGGCGAACGCATGCAGCACGGCATCGCCGGTGGCGTGGCCGAAACCGTCGTTGATCTGCTTGAAGCGGTCGAGGTCGATGTAGAGCAGGGCAAGGAATCCATCGCGACGGTCGGCCAGTTGCAGACGGCGACCCGCCTCGGTCATGAACCCGCGCCGGTCGAGCAGGCCGGTCAAGGGGTCGAGGGCCGGAACGCTGAGCGCACGCTGCACAGCAGCGTGCCAACCACCGAGCCATGTTGATCTCGCGGCCGGCGTCGCGGTCGGCGTGAACGTCCGGTCGGGACGATCGAGCTGCCAGGCCCCGGCGGCGGATTCCAGGTCGGCGTACACGCCGGCACCCACGGTGGCCAGCAGCCCGGCACCCACGGCCGTGGTTTCGGTGTTGACGGGGCGGGCCACCTCAAGGTCCGTAACATCGGCCAGGAACTGGCAGAACCAGTCGTTGCCGACCATGCCGCCGTCCACGCGCAACACCCTGACGGGCACACCGTCGGCATCCGCGGCCGCCAATAGGTCGGCGGTCTGGAAGGCAACGCTCTTCAGCGTCGCGGTGACAATCTCGTCGGCACCCGTGTCCAGGGTGAGTCCCGTGACCAGACCGCGCGCGTCCGGTCGCCAATGCGGTGCACCCAATCCGGTGAACGCGGGCACCACGTAGACCCCGCCGGTATCGCCCCCGATGCGGCGGGCGGCCGCTTCGGTCTCGGCCGTCGTTTCGATCAAGCCCACCTTGTCGCGCAGCCACTTGATGGCGACGCCGGCATTGAAAATGCTCCCTTCCACGGCGTAGCAGGTCTCGCCGGCCAAGCGGTAGCCGACCGTGGTCAACAGCCGGGCCCTCGAGCGGATCCGTTGATCACCGGTATTGGCAATCAGGAAACAGCCGGTCCCGTAGGTGCTCTTGGTGAGTCCCGGCGCCAGGCAACCCTGGCCGACCAATGCCGCCTGCTGGTCACCCGCAACGCCGGCAATGGGGATCGCGGCACCGAACCACTCGGCATCGGCGATCCCGAATTCGCCGACGCAATCTCGGACTTCGGGCAGCACCGACGCCGGCACGTCGAAATAGTCGAGCGCGCGTTCGCTCCACACCTGCCGAGAGATGTCGAATAGCTGGGTCCGCGAGGCATTGGTGGCGTCGGTGACATGGCATGCGCCTTTGGTCAGTCGCCAGATCAGGAAGCTGTCGACGGTACCGAAGCGGATCTTGCCCGCCGCGGCGAGTCGTGCCACGTTTTCGTGCGCTAGGAGCCATTCGAGTTTGGTACTGGAGAAGTAGGGGTCAACCAGGAGTCCGGTGATTTCGATGAGTTCGGGCTCCATTCCCTCGCGGCGAGCCCGGTCGCAGCGCTCCGCGGTGCGCCGGTCCTGCCAGACGATGGCATTGCCGAACGATTCTCCGGTCGCGGCATCCCAGACCAGGGTCGTCTCGCGCTGGTTCGCGATGCCGATGGCCGCGATGGACGACGGGGCGACACCGCTGGCGGCGATCGCCTCCCGGGCAGCGCCGAGGGTGGACTGCCAGAGGGCCTCCGGATCCTGCTCTACCCAACCGTCCTGCGGGAAGAACTGATCGAAAGGACGTTGAGCGTTCGCGACCACGCGACCTTTTGCATCGAACACGATCGCACGCGAACTGGATGTTCCCTGGTCGATGGCGAGCAGGTGGGCCACTTCAGATTCGTACCGCTTATCCCCCATCGACATTAGCCGCTAACGAGCGGCGTTATCAACCGACGGTCGGGGGTTCGTCACGGCATATCAACAGCTTGTGCTCGTGGTTCCGCACAGTTCGGGCGCAGCGGGGGATAACTTGGGGAGAATCTGTGGGTTCAGGACATTACGTATTCACGAGTTGTATACAGAAAACGTGGCCTGATCTCCGCTTCTATACCCAGAGAATCCACAACAAAAAAGCGGTTGCAATGAGGCCAAGACCGCCGTATGTTGGGGTTCGGAGTTGAAGTAGACCTATATGTTGGGGTTGGGGAACCGACTGATCGAGAACGACGGAACGAGGGTTGACGATAAGCGACTACTTTTTGGATCGAGTCGATAAATAGACCTATTGGCATCTTTGCCGTTGCATGGTCGGTAAGTTCCTCAAGCCGGGGTACGGTGCTATAGTTACTGGATGGATACCCAGTTACTTGAGCCCGAGGTGACGGTGCCCCCTTTGGGCGCAGTTAGCGTCGCCGCTACCGCGTAGTGTGACGAGGGAGAACGATTGACCATGCAACCGGATTCGCCGAGCGCCTCGACTCTCACCGCCAAAGTGGCGGAGGCCGCCCACGAGGCGGAGCACGTTCCGTCTTCCTCTTCCCCACCCTCGCCATCCATCGTGGCAACCGCCCCGGGGCAGCTTCGCGTCATCAAGCGCAACGGCTCGGTGGTCCCCTACGACGATGACAAGATCCAGGTGGCGCTCACCAAGGCGTTCTTGGCGGTCGAGGGCGGCACCGCCGCGGCATCGTCCCGGGTCCGGGACGTCGTCGCGAAGCTGACGGAACAGGTGACCGGTACCTACCGGCGACGCATGCCCACCGGCGGCACCATCCACATCGAGGAAATTCAGGATCTGGTGGAGTTGGCCCTGATGCGGGGCGGCGAGCACAAGGTGGCCCGAGACTACGTGCTATACCGCGAGGAACGCGCCCGGATCCGCGCCGCCAACGCCGAGGCCGCCGAGGAGCCGGCAGCCACGGGCGGCATCCACGTAGTCGCCCCCGACGGCAGCCGTCTGCCGCTGGACGTCGCGCGCATCCGCACATTGGTCGTGGAAGCCTGCCAGGGCCTCGAGGACGTCGACCCGGAACGCATCATCGACGAGGCGCTCGCCAACATGTACGACGGCATCGCTGCCAAGGACGTTGCCACGAGCCTCCTCATCACCGCCCGCACGCTGGTGGAAGTGGAACCCAACTATACCTACGTAACGGCCCGGCTCCTGCTCGACGAACTTCGCACCGAGGCGCTGACCTTTCTCGAGGTCGAGGTTGACAGCGCCAAGGGCGGCGTCGCCCAAGCCACCCAGACCGAGATGGCCGAAATCTACGGTCGCGCGCTCGCCGCGTTCGTCGAGAGGGGCGTGGAGCTCGAGTTGTTGGCGCCCGAACTCAAGCGCTTCGACGTCGAACGACTGGGCCGAGCGATCAAGCCCGAGCGCGATCTGCAGTTCACCTACCTCGGTCTGCAGACGCTCTACGACCGCTACTTCATCCACAGCAACGATACCCGCTTCGAGCTGCCCCAGGTGTTCTTCATGCGGGTCGCCATGGGCCTCGCGATCCAGGAGGACGATCCGGAGGCGCGCGCCATCGAGTTCTACGACCTGCTCTCGTCCTTCGACTACATGAGTTCGACGCCGACGCTGTTCAACGCGGGCACGATGCGTTCGCAGCTCTCGTCCTGCTTCCTGACCACGGTCTCCGACGACCTCGACGGCATCTACAGCGCCATCCGCGACAACGCGC
>JAPPKV010000262.1 GCA_028819775.1 Gammaproteobacteria bacterium
TTCCTGAGCTTCGGCTACGAAGAGCCGTTCCCGGTGATGGTGTGGTCGAGCCTCGCCTTCGAGCCCGACCCGGCAGTCGCCGCCGCGGTCCGTTTCCCCGACGACCCGGACGAACTCCTCGGCAGCGGTTTCGCCTTCCCCGACTCCCTCGCCCGCATCGCCGGGACGCCCTACCTCGTCACCGAACAGGTCGGCTCGGGCCGCGTCGTCCTCTTCCTCGACGATCCCAACTTCCGCCTCTTCTGGGACGGCCTCACCCGCCTCTTCATGAACGCCGTCCTCTTCGCCCCGAGCTTCTAACCCCGACGGCGCTCCCGGCTTGGAACGCCGGCTTCAGCCGGCACCGCCCGCCCAAGGCGGGCAGTAGCCACAACGGCGCTTGCCGTGGGTGCTCTGCCGGGAGGTGGTCGCTCATTCCGAACATCGATACGAACCGGGATTGCCTACGGTTGCAACCCGTTGCGGGCCATCCGGACCGCGCCGCATGGTCCGATGACAGGAAATGGCGCCCGCCGCGTTTAGCGTCCCCGTCTCGAAGAAGGAGAAGAGGGACATTGAAGAAGCACGATCGTTTCCTGACCCGCGACTACCTGATGGCCGCGCTCCACGGCGCCCTCCGGGACGAGAAGCTCGCAGCGAAGCTCCTTGGCTGGATCGGGGCCAGCGAGGACGAACTCGAAATGGTGGATGCAGGTTTCCTGGCCGTCAAGTTCCGGGAGGCGGGTCTCGACGACACCGATGAAGCCGAACCCGACTTCGCCTTTGGACACCGCCGCGGACGTCCCCGCCGCCGGCGCGGAACGGGCGCCAGCCGGGGCCCCGGGGGCGTAGGGGTCAGGGAGTTCCTGGCTTGGGCCACCGAAGCCGTGGAGCGGTCCGTTACAGAGCCGCCTGCCGAAGGGGCCGAGGCGCGCGCCACCGCGCTCGCGGTACGCCGTTTCCAGCTCCACGAAGCGTGCGGCCCGCTGCTGGAACTCGCGCGTCTTTACGACGACCGCAGGTCGCCGGTCGAGGGCCTTTGGGACACCGTGAAGGATGCCCTGGGCGATCCTCTGGAGGCGAGCGCGGTCCTTCTGGGGACTTCCCGGGGTCGCGTCGAACGATCGCTGCGCTCGCTGACGGAAGTCGGAATCGCGGATGCCGACAACTGGAGCCGAAGCGGGGCGCAACCCGACGACTACGTGGAGGACTGGTTCGATTGCGTCTACCGCCCTCCGGTCGCCGACGAAGGCGAGCTCCGGGAGCGCCTGGTGCCGCCCGCCCCGGAGCCGCTCCTGGAGATGGAAGCGTTCGACCATCTCGACGCCCGGAAGGACGCGGTTCGCCTTCTCACGGCTGCGAACCGGTCGGGTGAGGGTGTCCATCTGCTCTTCTACGGCAGGGCAGGCACGGGAAAGACGGAATTCGCGAAGACTCTGGTCCGCACGTGCGGAGGCCGCCTGTACGACCTCTGCGAACCCGAATCGCAGCGTGCCTGGGGGTCGGAGCGAACCGATCGCCGGATGGACCGCTCGGCGGAGAAGCGGAATCGCCTACGCATGGCCCTGGCGTTACTCCGGAGCGAACCGGGCGCAGCCATTCTCTGTGACGAGGTGGAGGACGTGCTGTCGTCCAGCGACGGCAGCCGCCGCGAGAACCACTGTCTTCTGGAGGACGCCGCGGTTCCCATCGTGTTCACCGGCAACGACCTCTCGCAGTTCGACGAGGCGATGCTTCGCCGCTTCGACTTGACGATCCCCTTCAGGGCCCACAGCCCTGCCCGCCGCCGCTCGGTGGTGCAGCGGATGCTGAGGAACTCCGGGATCGAGGTCTTGCAACGCGAAGCATTGGCGGCACTTGCCATCCGCCTGGCCGACGAGTTGGAGTGCCCGCCGGGCATCATCGAACGGGCCATCCGTTCCACCCGCTTGGTCCAGGGTTCGCCGGAGGACCTGTTCCGTTTCGCCGAACGGCACGAGCGGACGATCTCAACCCACATCCCGCGTCCTCGCCTCGGAGCTCCGGTGCAGGCGAACCTGGCCTGGAAGGCGTTCGGCCACCTCGGCCGCGGCGCTGAGGACTTCCGCCAGCTGCTGACGGCGGCTCTCCGCGCCCGTCGGGACCGGTGCCCGGAGGGTCGCGGGATCGCCTTCCTGGCCTACGGACCTCCTGGCTGCGGCAAGACCGAGTTCTGCCGGACGGTGGCTGCCGAGACCGGAGCGACGCTCTACTCCGTCGGCCAGAGAGAACACGGACCGGAGTCACGTCTTCCGGTTCCGCGGCGAGTCAGCCTCGAGTACGCCATCGAGGCGCTGGCGGACGAGCCGCAGGCCATCATCCTGTTCGACGAAATCGAGGACTTCGTCTTCGGAGAAGGCAAACACTGGCTCAACGGCCTGGTGGAGAACAGCCCGGTGCCCCTGTTGTTCACCGCGAACTCGATCCGCGAACTGCGGTGGATGCCGCATTTCCTGGATCGCCTCACGTACTCGCTCGAGTTCCAGAACCTCCCTCGGGGGCGCCGCGCGACCACGTTTCGCGATCTTCTGCGCGCCGATGGGTCGGAGGAGATGACCTCGCTGGCGGAGGATCTGGCCGCCGACAGTCGCGTCACCCCCCGCCAGGTCCGGAACGCCGGCCTGGTGGCCGTTTTGTCGGGCGGTGGTCCCGACGCTGCCCGGCGCGCCGTGCGGGAAAAGGCCCAGCTCCTGCGCGGGAAGGGCGTGGCTGAGGCAAGGGCCGTGGAGAAGTACGACCTCGGTCTGGTCCACGCCGAGCCTGACCTCGCGGCCTTGACCGAACGGATCGTAAAGATCGGTCGCCGCCGGATCGGCATCCTTCTCGACGGTCCGTCCGGGAGCGGGAAGTCCGAGTACGCGAAGCAGCTCGCGAAGCGGATGGGTCTCGACCCTCTTGCGAAACGCGCCTCGGAACTCGTGAGCAAGTGGGTCGGGGAGACTGAGCAGAGGATCGCGGGCGCCTTCGCCGAGGCCCGAGCGACCGGCAGCCTCCTGATCATCGACGAGGCCGATTCGTTTCTCGCCGACCGCCGCGGCGCCCACCGCAACTGGGAGATCAGCCAGGTCAACGAAATGCTGAGCCAGCTCGAGAGCCACGACCTGCCCTACGTCTTCACCACGAACCTGGCCGACCGCCTCGACCCGGCGGTGGCTCGCCGCTTCCTCTTCCACGCGACCTTCAAGTTTCTGGATGAGCCCCGCGTGGTCCGCGCCTGGGAGTTCTTCTTCGGCGGCGAGTGCCCGGCGCGGGTGCAGAGCCTGACGTGCCTGGTCCCCGCAGACTTCGCCCTGGTCCACGAGCGGGCCGAGAAACTCGGGCTCCTCGACGACCCCGATCAGATCGCGTCCGAACTGGTCGCCCAGTCCCGCGACAGGAACCGCACCGGCTCGATCGGGTTCTGAGCGATGGCGCAAACAGGAGCGTCGGTGAGGCCTTTCAGATCGGCATCCGCTGGACGCGGCCACGCCTCCTATCGGGAGGCGTTCCGAGTTCCCGATCAGCGTCGCCCGCGCGAATCGCTCGGCCGCGGTCGGCTATGGCGCTGGAATGGCCTTCAGCTAGGGTGCTTGTAACAGCCCGTCACTCCTCAGGTAATCGGCCCCATTTGCGCAGCCGATTTGGCCCCGTGGGGTTGCCGACGCTGTGCTAGTCTCGGTCTCGTCCTTCGGCGTTGTAACTGAGGATTCCCAAGGACACAGCGACAACTTCACACTGGGGGAAGGGGACTATGTCCGAGCGCCCAAACTTTGCACATCACGCGGCGCCGTTGGCACTCGATCGTGGCGACATGCGTCTTGCGCGACTTGTCTATCGACACGTGCCGTGGCACGCGAACCAACGAGTCACGAAGACAAGGCTGGTTGATGCTCTCTGTCGCGGAACGAGAGAACGGAACAAGGCTATGGACCTGCTTCGGGGAATGCAGGAACTCCGCATGGTGGAATGCACCGACAATGGTCACCTCAAGCGTACGAGCGAGGTTAGGCTCGTAGAAGAAGATCTGTATGGCCCCATGAAGTCAGAGATTCTGACCGTGTGGTCCACACAGCCCGGTCACAACTACTACCCGGAACCTCAACGGTTCGTTCAAGTGTTTGAGAATACCGGTGGTGACGGACATTGGGAACGGCCAGACCTTACCCTGATCGGTGGGAAGACCCTGCCATTCATTCCTGGCAAGTTTCTTGATGTCATCACCTTCGAAGTCAAGTTCTGGGAGGATGCTCTCCGAGGACTATACGAAGCCTTAGCTCATCGCCGTAGGGCGACGCACTCGTACTTGGTGTTCTTTCCGCCGAATAGAAGCAAGGTTCCAGGGAAGAAGCGCAGTCGGCCGGAGCCTTGGGTATCTTGGAAGAGTGACGGCCCCGAACTCTGGCGACCAAGGGAGGCGGACAAGAAGAAACTCCACAAGATCACTGACGAGGCACGCAGAGCCAATCTAGGGGTGATCTTCGCAACGCAAGAGGATGATTGTTCTACCTGGGAAGAACTCGTCAAGCCGATCAGACACTCGCCAGATCCGGAACTCCTTCATGAATTCGTCCTCAGCCTCATCCGACCGAACGACGGCAAGGAACGCTACAAGGAGCGAAGTGCACTGCGGAATTGGTTGGAAGCGAGTTCCTTCGGAGATCTGACGGATTCGCAACTGAAGGCCTTGAAGCTGCGCCCCGAACTAAGGGAGGTGGCGAACGAGTTCTATCGGGAGATCCCGTCTCGATCAGAAATGGAAAGGGGGCTGACGTGTCCCGAAGTGCCAACACTTGCGAACCGGCTAGGCATTGGATCGAGTGCCGGGGAGGAGATCTTTGCGGCACTGTACGCCGCGAGCCATGTTGATACGAGAACTGGCCGCGGGAGAAGCGGTGTCTTCAAAACGGGAAGCTGAGCGGGCCTCGCACGGCGTTCGATGCGCGTGTGCGATGGAGCCAGGGGTCCATTTCGGCGAGCAGTGTTGAGTCATGCGTCGCATGAGCCATCGTAGAGAGCGGGTGTTGGCACAATCGGCCAACGGTGCGGATTTGTTGCGTCGAACCGGTTGCTGTGGGTGACCATCGCGTAGACGAGGTTCCGATTCTGCTTTCAGGTCTGAAGAGTAGGAACGACTCTCTATGAACTTCCACAAGCTGACCCACAACGACGCGGGCCGGGACGTGGCGCCGGGATCGCCCGACGACCGGGAGGGTTGGGACGAGTGGGTTTCCGCCACGAAGACCCGCGGCTACCTGCTCGGAAACACTCTCGGGGACTGGCTGCACCGCTACGGCGAGGAGCACGGATTCGAGAGGGATCCGACGCCGGATGAACGGCTGGATCTCCGTCGCTTCAACATGAAGCAGGGGATCGCGTTCGAGGACCACGTCGCGAGCTACCTCGCCGAGCGCGCCGAGTTGCTCCGGATCACGACCGACGGTCTGGAAAGCCGGGATCTGGAAAAGGGCAGGGCCACCGTCGCGGCGCTGGAGGCCGGCTGTGAAATCGTCCACGGCGGGGTCCTCTGGAACCCGGAGACCCGGACCTACGGCATCCCCGACTTCCTCATCCGGTCCGACGTGTTCGACCGGCTCTTCCCGGGTCACCCGGATCCGTATGAAGGACTCGCGGGCGACCAAGCGGATGTCGGAGCGCGAGGCCGCTGGCGCTACGTCGTCGTGGACGCCAAGTTCACGACGCTCCACCTGTTCGCCGAACCCGCCGCGGGACGGAAGCCACGCAGGGGGTCCAGACCCGGGGAGATCAACAACGATGGATCGTCTCCGGCCTACCGGGCCCAACTCTTCCTCTACAACGCCGCCCTCGCCCGCCTTCAAGGGTGCGCGCCACGCCGGGCGTTCCTGCTGGGCCGCGGCTGGGAACAGAACAAGGAGCGAGGTTTCAGCGCCGTGGACCGGCTTGGCCCGGTTTCCATGACGGCGGAGATTGCGGAAGCCGCCCAGGAGGCGGTTCACTGGATTCGCCGGCTGCGGGAGGACGGGGCCAACTGGCGCGTCCTGCCCGAGCCCAGTCTGCCCAAACTCCGGCCGCCTGCGTCCGGCGATGCCGACTGGCCATGGCAGGGCGCCATCCGGGAGACCATCGAGAAGCTGGACGACCCGGTCCTGCTCTGGCAGGTCGGGGCTGCGAAACGCGACGGAGCGGCCGCCGAGGGCATCACCTCCTGGCGCGACCCACGGGCCACGCCGGCCTCTCTGGGTGTGCATGGCGGGACGACCGCGCCGAGGCTTGAAGCGATCCTGGACGTGAATCGCACCGAGGGTCCCGTGGTGCGCCCCGAGCGCGTCACCGCGGCCGCGGACGTCTGGCGGCCGCGCCCTCGTCTGGAGTTCTTCGTGGATTTCGAGACGGTGAACGACATCAACGACGACTTCTCACGGTTTCCCGCGCGGGGCGGACAGCAACTCATCTTCATGATTGGGTGCGGCCACGTGGAGGACGGGGCGTGGCGGTTCTCGTGCTTTATCGCAGACCGATTGACCGCAGAGGCGGAGGTGGTGGCGATTGACTCATGGATCGAGCACATGCGCTCGGTCCGGCGCCGCCTCGGCGTGACGGAGACCCCGCTCGCGTTCCACTGGGCGCACGCGGAACAATCGACGTTGGAAAAGGCCTACAACTCGGCGTGCGAACGTCACCCGGGCAAGAGTTGGGCCGACTCGCCGGACTTCGCCTGGTTCGACCTCCTGAAGAACGTCGTGAAGGCGCAACCCGTCGTCGTGCGCGGCGCGTTCGGATTCGGGCTCAAGGAAATCGCCAGGACGCTCCACGGCCACGGCCTCATCGATACCTCGTGGGACGATTCGCCCGTGGATGGGCAGGGTGCGATGGTCGGTGCCTGGCATTGCGACCGGGAGGCGGCGGCACGGGGAATCCGGCTCGCCGACACGGAACTCATGCACGAGATCCAGCATTACAACGAAGTGGATTGCCGAGTGATGCAGGAAATCCTCGAATACCTGCGCGAGAACCACTGAGGGGGTGACTGGGGTTCGGGCTCGGGTTACGCGTCGCGCCGGGGGCGGCGATACTGGTCGGAGGCCCCCACAGGGAGGACTGGCCGGCGGTCCCTGACCGGGTGCTCCGTCAGGGCTCGCCGAGTTCCGCCGCCGACAATCCCACCTGCACGATCCGCCGCTGATCCACGCCGGCGACGCCGACGTACTGGAAGACCGCACCGTCGAGCACGCGGGGCGCGGCGCCCTCCACGACCACGGTCTCGTCGCCGGTCAGGAGGGCCGCGAACGGGGCCGCCTGAGAGTCCGCCGACGGGTCCGTGGGAAACGAGAAGTTGGCGCCCTGAATGTTGGTGAACGCGATTTCCCCGTTCTCGTCGCTCACCCAGAACTCGGAAATGACGGTTTCGTCTGCGATCCGGCGCAGTACCGCGTTGATCGCATCCCGGTCCATCCCCGCCGTGACCGCGGCGTCCACGAAGTGCGCCACGAGCGTCGCTTCCGCCACCATGTGACGCGACACCGCGTCGTGAGCCGATTGTCCCCTGGTCATCGCTACCCCTCCCAGAGCCATGCCGCCCGCCATGGCGGCGGCGATCCATCGTGAGTTCCGCATCGCAAACCTCCTTGCGTCATCCGTCTTCCAACGCGTTGCGTACATCCGTCCGGGTGAAGTCATTCCCCTTGAACAGCAGCGGGAGATCCCGTTCCCGCGCGAGCAGGTAGGCGAACATGTCCCCTAGGTTCAGCGCGGCCGGATGGTGACCCTTACCCCACGCGGCGAATGCCGCCGACGCCATCGCGGCTTGCGCCGGCGTAACAGGTTCTTGAACCAGGTAAGGCTCGCTCAGGAACTCCTCTGCCCGACTACGGAGAACGGAAGACCGGCCTGCGACGGCCGCCAGCTCAACGACGGTTCCCGTCGAGATGAGCACGTTTCCGGCCCGGGCCATTGCCAAACGGAACCTGTCGCGTTCCGGTTCTTCCTGGAGGATCGCGAGGATTGCCGATGTGTCCAGAACGATCACTTGGGAAGGCCGTGCTCGTCGTAGAGCACATCCTGGAGCGCTTGGGACAGTGGTTTGCTGTGGTCCAGTTCCGGGTCGTCAGCCAGTTCCGCAGCGATCAAGGCCCCGCTACCCTCGAATTTGCGGAGAGAGGCCAGAATTGCCTCCGGGCTCATCCGCGGCACCTGCTCCTCAAGAGCTGTCAGGGCCCTCTCGATAACGGCAGTCTTGCGTCCCCGGCCGTTCATCCCGAACCGAGCGGCCAGCTTCTCGACCCGCTGTTCAAGGTCGGGCCGGTGGGTCAGGTTGATCGCCATCGTGTTCCTGCTCGACGCTCAATTGTAGCGCGAATGTAGCGTTAACTCCAAGACTGTCGTCCTCGGTCGCTCCGAGCGACGGATTTGAAGCGTTCGTTCGGCCTCAGGAATCGAGCTGACGTCCCGTGATTCCCAGTTCCTCGGCGTGCGGTTTCAGCGCGCCCACGATGAATTCGATGTGTTCTCCGAGATCCACATCGAGGAGCTCGGCGCCGAAGCGGCACTCGTGCCGCTCCACCTTCGCCGCGAACCGCTTGTCCTTCAGCTTCTTCTTGACGCTGCGCGCCCCCAGGGTCGAGATCCCCTCGGGCCGCACGAGGCAGCACGCCACGATGAACCCGGTGAGCTCGTCGCAGGCGAGGAGCGCCTTGTCCAGGGGCGACTTCCACGCGACGCCCCATTTCGTGTAGTGGCCGGAGATCGCGTAGGCGATTTCCTCCTCGCCGCGCTCCCGAAGCCAGGCCACGATCCGGTTCGGATGGTCCTCCGGCCATTTCTCGTAATCGGCGTCGTGCAGCATTCCGGCTACACCCCACACCTCGGGATCCGCATCCGGTCCGCCGTAGCGCCCGGCGGCCGCGCGCATCACCACCTCCACCGCCCGGGCATGCTTCTGGAGCGAATCGGTCTCGCACCAGGTGGTCAGGTGCGCCCAGGCCTCGTCCCGCTTCATGCGGATTCCCTTCCACCCGGCGGACAGCAGGTCTCGATGCTCCACTTGCCGGGGCCCGTGGCCGCGAGGAAGAGGAACACGAAGCAATAGAGCGCCGCCAGTTCTCCGTCGTTCTGGATGGGAAGCCATCCGTCCGGCTGATGGCGGTAGAAGTAGGCGACCGCCATCTGGCCCGATGCCAGGAACGCCGCGATACGGGTCCGGTAGCCGACGAGAACCAGCGCTCCGGTCACCAACTCGACGATGCCGGCGGTGTTGTAGAGCCACGCCGGGGAGTAGGGCGTGCCCTCGCCGAGGAGGAAGTACACCGCCACGACACCGTGGCACAGGAACCCGAATCCGGCCACCATGCGCAACAGGGCGTGGGCCGTTTCCCGATGCGGGTAAAGGACCGTCTTCATGGGAACCCTCTCCTATTCGTCCGGAAGCGCGAGCGCCACGAACTCGGCCGGGTGGTCCGGCGCGCCGACCGCGACCACGATGAACTGGCGCCCGTCCACCAGGTAGCTCATCGGAGTGCCGGACTGGTTCGCCGGCAGCTCGAACTCCCAGAGGATCTCCCCCGTCGCCTTGTCGTGCGCCCGGAACATGGGGCCGCCGGTGCCGAACGCGGCGA
>JAPPKV010000284.1 GCA_028819775.1 Gammaproteobacteria bacterium
GGTCTATCCCGACCAGGCCGTTCAGGAGAAGATCGAGGGGCATGTGCTGCTCGAGTTCGTCGTTACCGGGGCCGGTGGCGTCCGCGATGCCGTGGTTGTGGACTCACAGCCGCGCGGCGTCTTCGACCAGGCCGCACTCGATGCCGTAGGGAAGTTCAAGTACAAGCCCAGGATCGTCGACGGCGAGCCGGTGGCGATATCCGGTGTGCGCAACCGCTTCAGCTTCGAATTCGAGGACGAATCAGCGACAAACAGCAGTTCGCAGACGGTTTTGCTGGATGAGACGCTGCCGATCGTCAAGGTGGCGCCGATCTATCCCGAGGACGCTGTTCGGGAGGGGATCGAGGGTCACGTCCTGCTCGAGTTCGTCGTTACCGAATCGGGGGCGGTGCGAGATCCCGTGGTGCTCGAGGCGGAGCCGCCGGGCGTGTTCGACCAGTCCGCGCTCGATGCCGTCGGCAAGTTCAAATACAAGCCCAAGGTGGTCGACGGCGAGCCGGTTGAGACTGCCGGCGTGCGCAATCGCTTCACCTTCGAGATCTCGGACGAGTAGTCGCAGCCGAGATGTTGGAATCGTGCCCCCATATGAACTGCATTCCAATGCCGTGTGCCGTTGCACGCGGCCAACCGAGCGGCCTGGCTGGCGCTCCGGTGGTCTTCGGGCTCCGGAGTGCCAGCGTTTTTTCGCCACCAACAAGGGTCGCCGCCAATACAACTACGAAGGCCGCATCTGAAGGCAACGCGAGTTGCTGCTAGCGAGAACCTGACAGGAGAGTTCAAGATGCTGTTTCGATATACATCCGCCGTATTGCTTGGCGCCGTGGCGACCTTCGGCCTGCTGACGCTCATGCGTTCCGTCATTGCCGACCCGTTGCCGGCCGAGGACTCCGGGATCAAGGGCGAGGTGCTCGAATTCGTACGCCTCGAGAAGGAACACGTGATCATTGTCGACCCGCCCAGGCCCAAGCGGCCGCCGCCCCCCGACGAACCGCCGCCACCCCTGCCGCCGATAGTCATCGACCCCGGCGGGACCATCGGTTGGGAAGGAGAGCCGCTGAAACCGATCCCGGAAACCGAGGGAGACTTGCTCAACCGCTATCTCGACGATGGCGAGTACCTGCCCATCGTCCGGGTAAGTCCGATCTATCCGAGAAGGGCACTATCGAGGGGCATCGAGGGCTACGTACTCGTCGAATTCGTCGTCACGGAAACGGGGGCGGTACGCGATCCCGTCGTGCTGTTCGCCGACCCGCCCGGCTTCTTCGAGCGCGCCGCGGTGACTGCCGTCTTGAAGTTCAAGTACAAGCCGAAGGTATTCGGCGGCAAACCCGTGGCCGTCCCAGGTGTCCGCAGCCGCATTGTCTTCGAGATGGAAGACTAGAGGCGTAAGGTTCATACGCCGTTCAGCATCGGTGTGATACGGTTGGTGTCGTGATGCCTCGAACGTGGGAATGGAGCGTGAATGCTCGACTGATCTCGACTGTCATCGCGACGGTGTTGTTTGTCGTACCGGCCTCGCCGGGTCTTTGTCAGGAACGACCGCCTAGGAGCATCGACGAACTGCGAGAGCAGGACGCGGTGCGCGGGCGACCCGGCGAGACGGTGCCAGACGCCCGCACGTACAAGTCGTTGACGCCCGAGGAGCGGCGCGAGCGAACGATGCGCAGGAAGCTGCGACGGGTCGATGAACTCATAGAGACGGGGAAGTATGAAGAGGGTGCTGCATTGCTTGAGAGCCTGCGCGTCAGCAGAAGCGCCCAGGACTTCGCCCATGTGCAGAACACGCTTGGGTTTGCCTACAGCCATTCCGACCAGCCCGAAAAGGCGATCCGGCATTATGAGCGCGTGCTTAGGATACCGGCGGTGCCCGATCCGATCGGATTTTCCGCCCAGCGCCAGCTCGCGCAACTCTACTACGATCAGGGTCGCGAGCAGCTATGGGACGAAGACGCGGAACCGTGGTTCCGCAAGGCGCTGTCCTCGATGCAAACGTGGATGGGAAGGTCGCCGGTCAAGGATCCCAAGGACTTTCTCTTCCTCTCCCGGGTCCAAGTTGAACTCAACGATCTGCAAGGCGGCATCAAGAGTCTCGAGACGGCCATCAGGCTGGCCGAAGAGCGGGACATGCCCATCGAGGAAGAGTGGAACACGCTGCTCGCCCGGATGAAGTCGGCGAGCGACTGATCTCGCCGTAGGGGACGGGCTTGTCCCGTCCCGGCGCGCCCTGCGGGCGCGTTTCGAGAATGCTAACGCATTCTCGTGGCAATCCGATTGACTGCTCGCTCGGCCTTGCCCCTATGATCGTCGGCGCGGCCTGCGGGATGCACGCGGGTGTGCGTTCGACATGTCCATCAGCTTGTCGATGTGGGGCAGTAGATCCTCGTAGCTGGCGCCCGCACCGAGTTCCACGGGGTCGTTGACCCAGATCTCGCTCTTGCTGTAGTTGCCGCCGGAGGCGTGGATGACCGCGCCGTTCGGGGCGTCCTCGCTGCACATGAACAGCACGGCGGGGCTCACCAGGGCCGGGTGCCGCATGGGGTCGGGATTGCCGATGTCCTCGGCCCGTCCCGGCACCGTGTTGGTCATCCGTGTTGCGGCGCCGGGTCCCAGGACGTTGACCCGGACGTTGTGGTTGGCGCCCTCCAGGGCCAGCACGTTGGCGAGCCCCAGCATGGCCATCTTGGCGGCGCCGTAGTTGGACTGGCCGAAATTGCCGAAGATGCCGGATCCTGAACTGGTGAACACGATCCGGCCGTAGTTCTGCTCGTACATGTGGGGCCAAGCGGCGTGAGTGACGTAGGCGGTGCCGGTCAGGTGCACCTGCATGACGAGGTCGAACTCGTCCAGGGTCATGTTCTTGAAGGTGCGGTCGCGTAGGATTCCCGCGTTGTTGACCAGGATGTCGATGCGTCCGAAGTTGCCGATGGCATCGTCGACGATGCTCTTGGCGCCATCGCGGTCGGAGACGGACGCCTTGTTGGCGACGGCGGTACCGCCGATGGCTTCGATTTCCGCCACCACGGCGTCTGCTGCGTCGCCGGCCCCGGTACCGTCGACCGATCCGCCCAAGTCGTTGACGACGACCTTCGCACCGCGTTTGGCGAACTCGATGGCGTGACAGCGCCCGATGCCGCCGCCGGCACCGGTAACGGCCGCGACCTTGCCTTGAAACTCGCTGTTCTCGAACTCGCTCATGTGTCCCCTCGGATATGTTCGTTCTATGCTTGACGTGGTCTTGAGGCGAGTTGACGGGTGACGCCAGACCGGGTCAAACAGTACAGAGAGGCGGGTTATACCATCGTTCCCGGTTTCTTCGCACCGCCGGAAACCCGGGCGCTGAAGCGGGAGGTGGACCGTTGGGTGGCGGCCGGTCTGCCCCGCGACGTATCCACTCCACACAAGAAGCGGAATCTACAGCTCATTCCGTTGTGGCCCCACAGCCGGCTGTTCCGGGCCGTGCCGTTCCATCCCAAGGTCGTGCGAGCCGTGTCCGCGTTGCTCGGGGATCCGGTGGTGAAGATTCTCGACCAGATGTTCTACAAGCCGCCGGGGGACGGCATGGGCACGAACTGGCACACCGACAACGCCTACTTCCGTATCCCCGACCCGTTGCGGGGATGCGCCATGTGGATCGCCATCGACGACGCGACGAGGGAGAACGGCACCCTCAAGGTGATTCCCGGCGCGTATGAACGCGAGTTTCTGCACGACCGCGATCCGGACAGCGATCATCACATCCGCACGTACTTGGACGAAGCCGCCGCCGTTCACTGCGAACTCGAGGCAGGTGGCGTGGTGTTCTTCTGCTTCGGCACGCCCCACGCGACCGGCCCGAACCCATCCACTGGCGGTCGGGCCGGAGTGGGTATTCACTTCGTAAACCAGGATCATGCCAGTCCGGCGATGCGCGCTGGTGATCGCTGGCAGCAAGTCTACCTAACGGGAGAATGCGCCACCGGGGGCGTGCGGGAGTACGGCGAAGCAGTCTCCTTCGAGGCGGAGATGGATTTCGCATCTTCGGGAACGCGTCCCGCATCCACGAGATGACCTCCCGGCCCTGACCATGGCCAGCCCTCGCCGCCAGGATCCTCGTAGCGACGAAGCGTTGGTGGCAACGTGCAACGAGGGCGATGCCCGGGAGGCGGCGCGGGCTTTCGAAGCGCTCTACCGCCGGCACAAGGACTACGTGCTGCGTGTGGCGCTGCGTTTCGTGCCGGATACGGATACCGCGCTCGACGTCCTTCAAGACACCTTCACGTACCTGCTGCGCCGGTTCCCGCCGACGGGAGAGGGCATCGTGCTTACCGCCAAACTGACCACGCTCTTGTACCCCATCGCCAAGAACACCGCGATCACGGCGTTGCGGAGGTCGGGTCGCTTCCCGGCAGCAGAGGATGTGGCGCCGGACGACCTCCCGGGGCCGGACAGCGGCGACACGACGGATATTCGACGCGTGCTTGCGAGCCTTCCGCGCGGTCAGCGCGAGGTGCTCGAGCTTCGCTTCGTGGACGACCTGTCGCTGCAGGAGATCGCCGACGTGCTCTCGATACCGCTCGGCACCGTGAAATCGCGCCTGCACCTGGGTGTCGCGAGGCTCAAATCCTCGGACTTCGCGAAAAACGTCGACGACGAATGAACCTTTTCTGCCCGTCGTGCGCTAAACGGCCAAGGAGAACCGAAACGTGTCCGATCAAGACGCCAACAGCGAACAACTCGACGAGGGTCTGATCCGCGCGCTCAGGGCCGCGGACGAAGCACCTGCGGTCATTACCGTGAAGGTTGACCATGCGCTGGCGGAACTCTCGACCCGCCACTTCGCCTCGCGTCGGTCGGGATGGAAACGGCACGGCGGTTGGGCATTGGCCGCCTCGGTCGCGCTGGTCGCCGTACTGGCGGTGCAGATGATCGGTCCGGCATCGGACGACGTGGATGTGCTCTACGCGGACGTCAACGGATCCGGGGCAATCGACATCGCCGACGTGTTCGCCTTGGCGCGCGCCGAGCAACCCGGCGTCACCCAGGCTGATCTCGACGCCTTTGCGATGCGCGTGGTCTCGCTGAATGCGGGGGGTGCGCGATGAGGACGACGCCCTGGCGGGTGCTTCCCTTGGTCGCCGCTGGTTTGTTCGCGGTTGCCGCGCTAGGCGAGGCCAAGGCGCGGTTCGTGCCGGTGGAGGTGTTCCTGGACAGCCCCCAACCGGTCGCGGCTTGGCAGTTCGAGTTGAAGGACCGCAACGCCTCGATGAAGGTTGTGGGCGTCGAGAACGGCGGCAGCGACGTGTTCCAGCGCGCGCCGTACTACGACCGTGAGGCCGTGACACGAGGCGACGCCGGTCGTATCGTGGTGGCCGACTATTCCCTGGCCGACGAGAGCGAGTTGCCCTCGGGCCGGGTTCGCGTTGCCACGCTGCACCTGATGCTCGACGGCAATGCGGATTTCGACCTCAACCTGATAGCGGCGACCACTGCGGACGGCCGGCCTATCGAAACGGCAACGGTCAGCCTGCAGGAAACGCAAACGAGGGAACCATGATGAAACGTCCCATCCTCACAACCTCCCTCGGCCTACTGGCCACTGGTGTGGTGTTCGCGATACCTGTCGCGATCGTTTCGTGCAGCACGACCGACGCCGCTCGTGTCCCCCCGCCCGCTGAGCCGGAACCCGCGGTGCCCGTTGCCGTGTCTCTACCGTCCCCTCCACGGGAGGCGAGTCCACCGAATGTGTCCGTGGAAAAGGCACCGGAGCTGTGGATCATCGCGCAACCGCCGTCCGATCCCGCGGCCGACGGCGAAGAAAAAGTCATCGTGACCGGTTCGTTCATCCGCCGGGGCAACTTCGATATGCCGGCAGCGTCCGAGGTGATTGACGAGCTTGACCTTGAATCTGCGGCGACACCGGACGTAGGTGACGTCCTCTTTGACAGCACATTCCAGAAAGGTGTTAGTGCTAGCGCCGGGCGGGCTAAACCACTGGCGCAGCCCCAGTCGAGGTTCAGCGACAAAGCGTCATCCACGCCCGGAGGCAACACTCTGGACATGCGCCATGCCCCGGGATCGGGAGCGATGCTGGCGGGCTTCCCATCCCCGGGCAAGCCCGAACGCACCCGCTTCATACCGCTCCCTCTGAAGCACACTGCAGTCGATGCGGCCATCAACGGCTACATCGGCACCGTCAACGTCAAGCAGGCCTACGAGAACCCCTACGACACCAAGATCGAGGCCGTGTACGTGTTCCCGCTGCCCGAAAAGGCCGCCGTGAGCGAGTTCCTGATGGTGATCGGCGATCGTACGATCCGCGGCATCCTGCGCGAGAAGGAAGAGGCGGTAGCCATCTACCGGGAAGCCCGCAGGCAGGGCTACCAGGCAAGCCTCCTGGTGCAGCGCCGGCCCAACATCTTCGAGCAGAAGGTCGCCAACATCGAGCCCGGCAAGGCCATCGACATCGACATCACCTATTTCCACACCTTGGCCTACAAGGACGGCTGGTATTCGTTCGTCTTCCCGACCGTGGTCGGCCCCCGCTACAACCCGCCGGGATACCCGGACCCGGTCGATGCGGTGCCGCGCGGCCACGGCTCGAGCGGGGCGGGCACAACCGTTGAGTACCTGCGTCCCGAGGAGCGCTCCGGGCACGACATAAGCATCAACGTAAGGCTCGATGCGGGTGTCGAGATCGAGGACGTGAAGGCCTCGCACGGGGTCGACGTGTCCCGCGACGGCGAACGAGCCGCCGTGGTCAAACTCAAGAACCAATCGACGCTGCCCAACCGCGACTTCGTACTCGACTTCCGCGTCGCGGGCGAGCGTCTTAAATCGAACCTGTTGACCCACCGCGATCCCGAAACGGGCGAGGGTTACTTTACCCTGATGATCATTCCGCCCAAGGACTCGGCCTTGGTGCCGCGTCAAGCCATGGAGATGGTCTTCGTTCTCGATTGCTCGGGCTCCATGCAGGGCAGTCCGCTGCGGCAGGCCAAGGACGCGGTGCTGGTGGCGTTGGACCGGCTCGGTGCCAATGACACGTTCCAGATCATCCGTTTCTCGGACACGGCGAGCCAGTTCGGCACGAAACCAGTACTCGCCACCGATCGGAACCTGACCGCGGCGCGCAATTACGTATCCGGACTTCGCGCGAATGGCGGCACCGAGATGATCAACGGCGTCAGGGCCTCACTGGATTTCCCCCACGACCCATCGCGCTACCGGTTCGTCACCTTCATGACCGACGGCTACATCGGCAACGAGCGCGACATCCTGGCCGCGGTGCACGACCGCATCGGCGCCGCGCGCATCTTCAGCTTCGGTGTCGGCAATTCGGTCAACCGCTACCTGATGGAGCGCATGGCGGAAGCGGGGCGCGGCGTGGTCGCCTATCTCGGCTTGAACGATTCGGCGCGCGACGTGATGGACGACTTCTTCGCCCGCGTCAGCCGCCCGGCGCTGACCGACGTCGAGATCGACTGGGGCGGGATGGCCGTGACGGATGTCTATCCGCGTACGCTGCCCGACCTCTTCGTCGGTCGGCCGTTGGTGATCACCGGCAAATACGCCGGGGACCGGAAAGCGATTCAGGTCCTCGGTTCATCGGGCGGTGAGCGCCTCACGTTGATGACGGCCTTGGACGTTGACGGCAACGCCGGCTCGTCGCTCGCCAAGGTCTGGGCGCGCCTCCGAATTGCCGACCTGGCCAACCGCCTGACCAGGGCGGGCGATCCCTACGGCGAGCTTGGCGACGCCATCCGCAACACCGCGCTTCGCTACCAGTTGGTGTCGAACTACACGTCTTTCGTCGCGGTGGACTCGTCGCACAAGACGGCGGGCGACCACGGCGTGACGGTACACCAAGGCGTCCCGGTACCGGATGGGGTTCGCTACGAAACGACCGTGGACTGACGCCCCAATGCGCGTCGCGTTGGTTTGTGCGGTTTGCCTGGTCGCGTTGGCGGCCTGCATGAACCGCTTATTCGGTGAAGACCCGGACAGCTACCGAACCATGTCCTGCGACGAACTGATGGAACACCTCGCCGCCTTCGACCAGAAGGTCAAGGAAGCCATGGCGGAGTTGGCAGAGCACGGCCAGAGTGCGGAGCGGCAGCAAGCGGTGCGCCGCCGGTTGCGCGAAGAGTCCCAGGACCTTGTCCGGGAGATTGGCCGGCGCTGCCCCGTGATGGTGGAACCCAGGATCCTGTAGGGGACGGGCTTGTCCCGTCCCGCGCCGGCTCCCGAACCTCTCTAAGAACGCAAGCGGAAGTCGTTCTCTCCAGATCGGTCGATACCGCGCATGAGGTAGAGAGTGCGCTCCGACATGGCGAGCGGGCCTCCCCGTCGACCGTCGGCGAGGTCGCGTCGATAGACCGACGTGGTCGGCATGTAGCGCAGCGTCATGCCGCGCCGGGGCTTGCCGGACCGGTTGGGTTCCGAGCCGTGGATTAGGAAGATGTCATGCAGCGAGACCTGGCCCGCTTCAAGCACGATGTCCCGGGCGGTGGTTTCATCGAATTCGCCGGCGCGGAGTTCCAGCGGCAGGCTCAAACCCTCGGCCCCGTTGAAGTCGTGCTGTCCGAGTTCGCGACGCCGGTGCGATCCGGGGATCACGCGCAGACAGCCGTTCTCCGTCGTGGCCGCGTCGACGGCAATCCACACCGAGCAGGTCGCCAGCGGCCGGATGGGCCAATACTCGCCGTCCTGATGCCAAGGCGTCTTGGTGCCGACGCGGGCCGGTTTGGCGAAGAAGCTCGAGTTCCACAACGCGAAATCCGGGCCGATCAGCTGCTCGACCATGTCGAGAATCCCGGGGATGCGAGCGATGTTCAGGAAACCCGTGTCGAAGGCGAGCACGGCCGGACAGTAGTCGGAGAACTCCGGATGTCTGGCAAGTAGGCTGTCGTGATTGGCGCGAATGTCGTCGAGCACCTCGTTGTCAAGCCGGAAGTCCGGAATGACGTAGCCGTCGGTGTGGTAGTGCTCGATTTCGTCGGTGCCAAGCATGCGTTCGCCTCCGGTGCGGGGAACGAGACTACCCGCAATGGCCCTGCGTTTACACGCTCAACCTAGGGATGGGTTCCCAGGGCGAACGTGAGTCTCCATTCGTTGAGGGTACCCTCGTCCTCCGCCGCGGCATCGACGACCCGGAGCACCCACTCCCCGTTGGGCGACTCGCCGTAGAAGGCATTGCTCAGGAGATCCCAGTTGAGATCGGCATTGCCCGCGAGGGCGTCGTTGAAGATCGGGTTCAGAATGCTCTCGGTGCCGGAGGGAGAGGTGAGGTGAATGCCGAGATCGTTGGTCTGCGGGTGGGTGATGCTGACATGCAGGGTGACGGCTTCGATGTCGGCATCGTCCGCGAGGCCCTCGACGGCGAGCATCTGGCTAACGCCGCTGCCGTCGTTGTCAGGAATGGACGCCGCGTCGGCCTGTTCGAAAGGCTCGGTCTCCACCAACGTGCCAAGGCTGTCC
>JAPPKV010000195.1:0-6943 GCA_028819775.1 Gammaproteobacteria bacterium
CAAGCTCGAGTCGCAGCACCGGGAGTCCTCGACCAGATTCAACGTTCTGTTCGGGACCATGGCGTTGGGTTTCACGCTGGTCATCGCACTCATCGGCTACAGCCTCTTCGCGCCACGCCCCGCAGGACCCCCTTCTCCCGCAGTTGAGCACGGCGTTGCCGACGCGACGGCTTGGCGCTCGTCCGGGCTACGCGAACTCTCCTAGCACGTCGCTACGCCGTCGAGGATATGCGCCGAGGCGACGTGGCCAATCGGACGAAGACCCGGCATCCACGTCCGCCCTGCGGTTGGCCTCCGCTTGACGGTGTGGAATAAGGCACCCGCCAGCACTTCCAGTGCGCTGAGGACACAGAGCGTCAGGACCACCCAAGGTTCTCGTCGCGAGGGTGCGCGCTAACGTGAAGCCCAGTTCGAGATCACGCCGTTCGGAAGCGCGTTCGGCACCTGGGCCTGGAATCTCGCTCTCCTCGCTTCCCGATCGGTGTCTTCGTCGAACAACGCCAGCACCCGGACCTCGATGGTCTCGCGCAACGGGGCGTCGTCCGGGGTGGTCGGATCGGCGATGGCGCCGTGATACGTGGTGCGGAGGTTCGGCACCTCCTGGCGGGTGTCGTATTGCTTGAAGACCAGCGTCTCGTTGGGCGTCATGCGCGGGAAGTAGTACCAACGCTGGGCCGAGTTGTACGCCAAGCGGTAGCTGACCAGCTTTCGGGGCGGGTCGGTCTGGGCCCTGGCGTCGGCAGCAACCATGTCGTCGGACGCTACGGTCTGCATGTCGCACACCGACAGCGGCATGACCTCGATATCGCGTTCGAGATCGGTACTGCGCCAGACGTTGAACATGGCGCAGTGCCGGCCGTCGACGAAATCGTCCCAGCGGTTCTCGGCGTACGGACTGATGTCCGCGTGGGTGCCGCCGTAACTGCCCTGGCTGCCGTTGGCGGTGGGCCGGTGACCGCGTGGATGCCCGGCCGGCAAACCGCCGTAGCCGTTGCGGTACTGGTGCTGAATCACCCGGGTTCCGGTGCAGCCGGTGAGCTGGCACACCAGCTGCGAGCATTCCTCGTAGAACCGCGTTGTCACGGCGTCCTGGTCGTGGAGGTCGGTGACGGCGGTTTCGGCATCCGCGAGCGTGAAACCGTTCCTATCCAGCGACGGCGGCGGGTCCAGCAACCGGGCGTTGTACACCCGGATGGGCCTGCGCTGGTACATGCTGTTGCGTTCGTCGACGTCCGGCACCCATTCGGGAGGCGGCATCCGGACGCCCCGGTACCGGTCGTTGGCGAAGCTTCCCGTAGCATCGACAAACGGCAACGACGTTGCGCCCATGTTCGGCTCCTTGTCGTCGAGGACCCTCAAAGAGTACTTTTCGCAACGATGATTCGACAACCCCGACGCCGTTCGCGGTGATCCCCCTGCGCGTTCTCCAGGTGGGCTCCGATCCGTCCGTCGCCTACTGCGGCCTTCAGTTCGCGCTGTGGGGGGCCGACGTGGCCGTGTTCCGAATCCCGGGTGAAGCCGGTAGCGACGATCTGACGGAACGCTATCTCTCCGCCAACAAGCGCCTGATCACCCGTGCCGCCGAAGCCGTGGGTTCGGATATCTTGCTCACGTCGCAATCCACGGCTGCGCTTGGCGGCCTCGGCATCGAGCACGGGGATGCCATCGTGTCCCGGATCGTGCCCTACGCCGAGACCGGCGTTCTCGACACTACGCCGTCCGCTCCCCTCTTGCTGGAGGCCGCATCGGGCTACCTCAGCCTAAACGGCAGCCCCGATCGGGAACCCTTGCGGGCGCCAGCCAACCTGGTGCCCTACCTCGTCGGCGCGAGCGCGTTCGGCGCGACCCTGGCGGCGGTACACAAACGGCTCGCGACAGGGGAAGTCGAGCGGGTGGTCACCAGCGGACTGGATGTGCTCGCTTCGATGACGCCATTCCTTCGTAGCCAGTTGGCCGGCCGTGCAGATAGACGCCACGGCGGGCCCGCCACCGGCGTTCGGCTGTTCCCGGTAGGCGACGGCAAGGTGTCGGTGAACCTCGCCGACGAGTCGACATTCACGATGGCCTTGGGTGTTCTGGGCATCGACCACGGCGAGGTCCCGACCAACCTCGACACGCCTGCGGGGCGCCGTGGCGATCCAGCGGCGTTGGGCGAGTTTCTTCGTTCGAACAGCGAAGGCAGGAGCGCGGCGGCGTTCTTCAAGACGATGATCGACCTCGGTGCGCCACGAATCGGCCTGTTCCAGGAGCCGAGCGCGCTGCTCTGCAACGAACACATGCGCGCCACCGGGTACTTTCGGACACTCGACGACCCGGAACATGGGGCGACCGCCTACCCCGGCATGCCGGCCGCCATGAGCCGGATCGACCCCCCGCCGCTCGAATCAATGCGGAATTCCGGGGACGGATGGCAGGCTGCGGACATCATGTCGGGGCGTCATCGAAGCCGCCGCCGTCCCCTCGAGGGCGTGCGCATCATCGATTTCACCCAGGCGTGGATCGGACCGTTCGCCACCATGATGCTGGCCGACCTCGGTGCGGACGTGGTCAAGGTCGAAAGCCATCGACGGCCAGACATCTGGCGGAATTCGCGGCCGGCGAACCGGCTCCGTAATCCAAACGCGCACCCGTTCAATACCAGCGCCAACTTCGCAAGCACCAATCGCAACAAGCGCGGCATCGCCGTCGATCTGAACGACGAGCGGGGCCGGGACGTCGTCCGGGAACTGATCCGCACCGCCGATGTCGTGACCAGCAACTTCACACCCCGGGTGATGCGGAAGTTCGATCTCGACCACGCCGCACTCGCGTCGGTCAAAAGCGACATCATCACCGTTAGCTGGTCCGGGTACGGCGACTCGGGCCCCTATGCCGACTACAAGGCCAACGGCGCGACCATCGAGGCCATGGCCGGATGGGATGCCTTGTTCGGCTACGCCGACGGCGATCCCATGGTGTTGGGGTTCTACCAGATGGACGCCATCACCGGACTCAAGATGGCCGCGTGTACGCTGCTCGCCCTGATGCACCGGGACGTCACCGGCGAGGGCCAGGAGGTGGTCGGATCCATGATCGCCTCGGCTGTTCCGTTCATCGGCGAGGAAGTCATGCGGGCAGGCTTCACCGGAAGCAACACGCGTTGGGGAAACCGGCACCCGGCGATGGTGCCCCACGGTGTCTACCCGGTCGAAGGCGACGACCAATGGATCGCGCTGGCATGTCGCGACGACGACGACTGGCGCAGGCTCGCCCGGTTGATCGGCATGGCTGCGGACACGCTGCCATCCCGATCGGCACGACGTGCCGCCGAGAACGAAATCGACACTCGAATCGCAGCCTGGTCCCGATGCCGGTCCCGCGCCACGGCCCTCGCCGAGGCGGTCGAGGCAGGTGTACCCGCCGCGCCCGTGCTCGACGTGCTGGAGATACTTGACTACCCCGAGTTCGCCGCCCGCGAGTGGTTTCCACAACTGCACCACCCCGACTTGGGACCGCTTCGATACGGCGGGTTCCCTTGGACGTTCGCCCACGCCGAACTGGCCGCCGAACGGCCACCGCCACGCCTGGGCGAGCACACCAGCGAAGTGCTCGTAGAGATCGGCCTCGACGTCTCCGAAATCGACGCGTTGTACCGGGGCGACGTGGTCGGCACCGTGTTAGGTTGTTAAGCGAAAATCGGGAGAGGCGTATCTTCACCACGCTGATCGGCGCCGAAGACCTCGCGGCACTCTCTCCGCCCGAAGTCCGCGTGTTCGATTGCCGGTTCGACCTCGCGGATGCGGATTCCGGTGGCCGCCGATACCTGGAGGGCCATATCCCAGGGGCCGCTTACCTGCACTTGAACATCGATCTGTCCGGGCACGTCGAACCGGGCAGGACCGGGCGCCATCCTCTACCGGGACGAGCGACGTTCGAGGCCCTGTTGACCGCACACGGCGTGACCGACGAGACGCAGGTTGTCGCCTACGACGATATGGGCGGCATGTTCGCGGCACGGCTGTGGTGGATGGTCCGCTGGGCCGGGCACCGCGCTGTCGCGGTACTCGACGGCGGCTACCAAGCCTGGCTCGAGCGCGAAGGGACCCACACGTCAAGCGACTCTACGAGCGCGCCTCCTGTCCCTCCCCCAATGTCGATGCGTCAGGTTCGCGAGCATGTCGAGGCCGGTACCAGGATGCTGCTCGATGCCCGGGCCAGCGACCGGTTCCGCGGCGAGAACGAAACCATCGATCCAGTCGCGGGCCATATCGCCGGGGCGCTGAGTGCGCCATTCCAGGGCAATCTCGGCGAGGACGGCCGGTTCCTCGAACCGGTGGCGCTGCGGCGCCGTTTCAATGCCCTGCTTACCGACGGCGGCGGCAAGCCGGTGGTCTGCTACTGCGGCTCCGGCGTGACCGCGACCCACAACGTGCTCGCCATGGTCCACGCCGGTATGCCGGAACCCGCGCTGTATCCCGGTTCGTGGAGCGAGTGGATCACCGACCCCGGCAATCCCATCGCGACATAGCGCTCCGACGGTCAGCGGAGCACGCCGAGGCCCCGCAAACGCTCAATCTCGTCGGCACCCATTCCCAGGCAATCGCGCAATACGTCGTCGTTGTGCTGGCCCAGGCAGGGCGCCGGCGAACGCAGTCGCTGCGGGGTTCGGGAGTAGATCGTGGCGGGGCCATCGTAGGGCGTCGGTCCCATGACGGGATGGTCGAGCGTTTCGAAAAACCCCCTGTGGGCAAGCTGGGAATCCACGTAGAGGTCGCTTGGTCTCATCACTACGTAGGCGGGCACGCCGACCCGGCGCAGTTCGGCCGCAGCATCGAACGCGTCGCGCTCCCAGCACCAATCGGCCAGTTCGCGCCCGTCGAGCAGGGCGGCAAGTGCCTGACGCTCGGCTGCGGTTTCGACGCCCACGGCGACGTAGCGGTGCTCGCCAGCGCACGGAAACACGCCGTGCGCGTCGAGGCGCGGCGAGGCCTGGCCCAGACGTTCAGCAAGCCGACCGGTGGCAGCGTAGTCGAGGATCAACGGCTCGATGAACCGGATGCCGCACTCGATCTGAGCAAGATCGATGTATTGACCGAGGCCGGTACGGCGCCGGTGCATGAGCGCCGCTACCAAAGCGCAGATGCCGAAGCGCGGCGAGATGAAGTCCGTGTACGCGCCCCAGGGACCCGACGGCCGCCGGTCCGGCCAGCCGACCAGATCGAAGAGGCCCGCGATGCACGCGCCCTGGCCGCCGAAACCGGAGTATCCCCGTTCGCTGCCGGTTTGACCGCGCATCGACGTGGACAGCATCACGAGGTCGTCCCGGTCGGCGGAGATCGTCTCCCAATCGAGGCCGAACCGGGCCATCGTCCCCGGCGAATAGCTCTCGAGCACCACATCCGCCCAGTCGGCCATCCGGCGGGCGAGTTCGGGTCCTTCCGGGTTCTTGAGATCGATGGTCATGCCAAGCTTCGAGGTGTTGAAGTTGGCCATGAACTGCGAACGATCCTGACCCGGTTCGTCGTCCTTGAACGGCGGTGCGGTGCGCAACAGGTCGACTCGGTTCGCCGACTCGATGCGGACCACGGTGGCACCGTGGTCGGCCAGCGCTTTGCCGATCATGGGCCCGACGCCCACCCAGCTGAAGTCCGCCACCTTCAGTCCGGCAAACGGCGGTTCATCGGATTCTGTTTCCACCCTCGGCGGACGCCTGGATGGCGGTCGCGAGGAACCCAACGCAGGTGCCCTACGGTTCAGCGACAGTGGCGTTCGGGTCAGCCGGGCGAAGGGACCGGCATGGATTCGCCGTACGGCGCCGTGCGTCGCTTTGCGACCGTCCGCCGTTAGCCAGAACTCTCGATCCGCGAGTTGAGGATCGCGCAGGAGATCGGGAATCTTGTGGATTGCGGCCAGGGTCAGACCGTGCTGCGCCGAGTAGAGCTGGATCTCCTGCAGGGTCTTGGTAGCAAGCAACGCTTCGATCAGGTCTGCCGCCGTCTGGGCGGCTTCGAGATCCAGTTCGCCGGCACGGAGCACGGAGAGCCACGACCTGAGATCCATACCGCGCACGTCTTTTGGTACATCCAGGTCGGATGCCTCCACCCAGCGAAGCAACCTGTCGAAGGTGCGTTCACCGATATGGCGCATCTGGAAGCGAACCTGAATCAGGCCATCGCGGCATTCGATCGTGCCGGGTAGGCGGAGTCGCTGCCGGGCCACCGACGGTAGCGGCTGGCCGCGGAACTCGCTGGTACCCGGCGGATTGCGGCCGGTGTTCGGCGGATAGCCGGTGGCGTTCATCAAGGTCCAGACCACGCACGCCTGGGCCGAGACATCCAAGTGTTGCCCGAGCCCGGATCGCTCACGCTCGTAGAGGGCAACGACGATGTCGGCGGCGGCTTGTACGCCGGCGTGGAAAGCGGCCTGCGGCATCGCGCCCATCGGTACGGGTGGTCGGTCCGCATCGCCCTGCAGCCCCACCAGCCCGCCCGCCGCCTCGACGGTCACTTCCGCGGCGGGCGCGTCGGCAAGCGGTCCCGTGGTGCCGAAGGGGGTGACGGACACGTGGATGAGCGCGGGGAAATCCCCGCAGAGGTCTCGGCAACGCCCGGATTCGATGAACACGTCCGCATCGGCGAGAAACGGCGTTGGATCATCGGCAACGACGCTCTTCTTGCCCGCCCCCACGCACGCCCAGTAGAGGGACTCGTCGCCATCGAACGGACCCAGGCGGCGCGACTCGCATCCCTCCGGCGGCTCGACCTTGATGACCTCAGCCCCGAGTTCGGCAAGCACTTTTCCGGCCAGTTCGCCCCAGCGCGTGGTGACGTCGATGACGCGGATGCCGTCCAACGGCGGCTTCATGGCAAACGCCCCATGGCCCGCCCGGCGCTCGCTGACGCTTTGCGCCGGGGTGCGCCTACGGCCCAGCCACCCCGACCTGCCATGGCACAAACGCCATGGT
>JAPPKV010000195.1:6953-9303 GCA_028819775.1 Gammaproteobacteria bacterium
CATGGTCGTTCCTGCTCGTCAGAGCGGGCGCTCCCTTTGGCGCTTGTTTCATGGCAGGCGGGGCTTGTTGCCGATGATGCCTTCGCGTTCCAGATCGTCTATCTCGGCGTCGCTCAAACCAAGCAGATCACTCAGCAACTCCCGGTTGTGCTGTCCCAAGGTCGGCGCCGGGCGGTCGATGTCGAACGGTTCGGTGCCGACGCGGTACGGCGCGGCGGGATGCGGCAGCACCCCGACGTGGTCCCGCTCCATCAGCTTCCAGAAGCCACGCCCGGCGAGGTGTGGATCCGTCGCGAGTTCCAGACCGCTTGCCACGGTTCCCGCACGCACGCCGACGGCCTGGAGTTCCAACATGAGTACCTCCGCCACCTGGGCTTCGGTGAAATCCGCGATCACGGCATCGAGTTCATCGTTCCTGCTCAACCGATCCGCCACATCGCCGAACCCGTCGATGCCCGAGAACGCCGAAAACGCCTTCCATTCGTCTTCCGACTGCACGGCGATGGCGATCCACTCGTCTTCGCCGACGCACCGGTAGACACCGTGGGGCGCATAAAACGAGGACCGATTGCCGAGTCGCGCTGGCGGGTCGCCGGTGACCGACTGGGTGAGAATTCCCTGCACGCCAAGCGGGAACAGGCACTCCGACTGGGAAAGGTCGAGGTGTTGGCCTTCGCCGGTGCGCTGCTTCGCGTAGAGCGCCGTGAGCAACGCGGCTGCGCCGTTCAAGCCGCCAACGGAGTCGCCGAGCGCGACATGCACCATGGTCGGCGGATAGTCGGGTTCGCCCGACAGGTGAGGCAATCCCGATGCCTGTTCCACGGTGGAACCGTAGGCCCGGTAGCTGGACCACGGACCATCCGTACCGAACGCCGGCATCGAGATCATGACCAGGGCCGGATTGATGCCCGACAGCACCGGATAGTCGAGGCCGAGTCTCGGCAGCACCCCCGCCGAGTAGTTCTCGACGACGACATCGGAGATGGCCACCAGGCGCTTCAGCAGGTCGCTGCCGACGGGTGTCGACAAATCGAGGGTCAAATCGCGCTTGTTGCGGTTGACCATATTGAACGCCGGGTTCTTCTCCGCGCCGTGGCTGCCGATCCATTCCTGGGTAGCTTCCCAGCCTCGCCACCAGTCGAAGCGGACGCAGCCTTCCACCTTGATGACATCCGCACCCATGTCCGCCAAATGGCGTGCCGCGAGCGGTCCCGCCCAGCCCATGGAAAGGTCCACGACCCGGAGGCCAGCGAGTATTCCCGGCCGGGTCATGGAAGGTACTCCGAGTCGGACTCGCCAAGCCGGGCCACCGTGCCGCCCGGGGCAGCGGGCGTTCGGAACAACCGAAACGGCGTCGCGGGCACCCTGAAATCGGTCCCGTTGCAGGAGATCTGGGTGAATGCGCCGCGGTGAACGTACTGGTCCACCGAGAATAGTTCCGCCATCGTCGGTACCGGCGCGAGCGGGACGCGCAGCGACTGGCCGCGGGTGACCAGTTCGGCGGCGGAACGTTTCCGCACCCGGGACCGGATGATCGGTTCCAAGGTCTCGTAGTGCATCAGCCGGCCGATGGCGGTCTGGTAGCCGGGTTCGTCCGCATACTGATCCATGGCGAGCAACGAGCAGAAATTCCTCCACTGCCTCGGCGTCAAGGCTGTCACCCCAAGCCAGCCATCCGCACAGGCGTAGACGCCCAGCGGATAGGTCGGCGCGAAGCGGTTAACGCCCAGACGCCTGCCGCGTCGACCGCTGCGGTAGCCGCCGACGCCACCCACTTCGGTAAAGCAGAGGTTGGCTTCGTGGATGCTCGTATCGAGTCGCACCGGCCCGGTGGCATTGCCCATCCGGCGGGCAAGCACCTGTCCCATGGTGCCGATATACGCCGCCAGGCCGCCGACGACTTCCGCCCCGCAACCCGGCGCCACCCAGGGCGGTCCCTGTTCGGGGCCCACGTTCCTGACCATGCCGCCCAAAGACCAGCAGACGGCGCCGGTGCCCTTGAAATCGGCGTAGGGGCCGTGGCGACCGAACCAGGTGATCGTGGAGACGACGACGTCTGGCGAGACGCACGCGAAGGCGGTGCAATCGAAGCGACCGTCGTCGAGGACGACGGCGCTGTCTCGCGCGAGCCGTAGCAGTTGCTCCGGTTCTGCGGCCACATCCAAAGCGACGCTAGCCTTGTTGGTGCTGAGGTAGGCGTGCAGGGCGCTCGATTCCGGCGCATCGGCACCGGGTATGAACGGGGGTTCCCGGCGGGTTTCGAAGCCGCCGGACGGCGGCTCCACGTTGATCACTTCGGCACCGTGATCCGCAAACAGCTTGCCGCAGTAGGCGCTGGCGATCGTGCCGG
>JAPPKV010000111.1:0-7236 GCA_028819775.1 Gammaproteobacteria bacterium
CGCACGGTCAAATCGCCGCTGAGTCGCGCTGCGGAGCGTGCGAAAGTTGACGTATCGAACCAAGAGCCCCCGCGCAGTGTTCGGCGCCCGCAGTCGCCTTGCGTCCACGCGCTGCCGTCAACCGGCGCACCGTCATATCTTCCGTTCCAGCAGTCCTCTACCCACTCCCAAACATTGCCGTGCATGTCGTGGAGCCCCCAAGCGTTGGCGCGGAACGAGCCCGTTTGGACCGTACGGTCCAAACTGCGGCGTCCACACCCGGCGCAGTTCGCTTCGCCGGCGCCAAGCGCCTCCCCCCACGCGTAGGCCGTGTCCGCACCAGCACGGGCGGCGTATTCCCACTCCGCTTCGCTCGGCAGTCGGTAGAGCCTGCCTGTTTCGGACGACAGCCAGGACGAGTAGTCATTCGCATCCTCCCAGGAAACGTTGATCACCGGCCGGCGACCCCGGCCCCAGCCGGTATCGTCCGGACGTTCGCGGCCGGTCGCCCGTACAAAACGGTCGAAGCCATCGAAGGTGACCTCGTGCTTGGACATGGAGAATGGCGCGGCGATGGTCACGGCGCGCACGGGTTGTTCGGACTCCCTGCAAGCGGTCTCGGCTACGCAGCCCATGCGAAAGCTGCCAGCCGGAATGACGGTCATCTCCGGACCGTTCCCTCCCGAACGCAACGGGTCGGCGTATTCGTGCGACACGAACTCCAGGGACACGGCATACATTGTGGGTGCCGCGCTGTGGCGAACCGTGCCCGCCCACGTCCCGTATCCGAGCAGGCTCGCCTCCAACCGGTATTCGCCCGGCGGCAACAGCACACCCGGCGAATAGGATTCGTCGCGGTCGACGAACGCCACCAACGCCCCGGGCGGATTGGTCGCTACCGTCAAGGGATGCCATTCCGCCTCCAGCTGGACCTCGTGGCGCGTATCGCCCACCACGTCCACCGTCCGCTCGACGGTCCGCCATCCGGTTCTCGACACCGCGATCCGATGCGGACCCTCGGCTAGCCGCACGCCCGGACTATAGGCGGTTTCCGCGTCCAGCAAAGCGACCTCGGCATCAGTCGGCGCCAGAACAACGGTCAGCGTACCGAAGACGGGCTCCAGGCTGAACGCGACCGATGCCGTGTCGTCCTTGGGAACCTCCGTCGCCACTTCGGTCGCGACGTGGCCGGGTGCCCCGAGGGTCAGGCTTATTGGCCCGGCTGGAAGGCCGGCGAGCGTCGCGGGCGAACTGTCGGCCAATCGCTCGCCATCGCGCTCGATCCAGGTGCCTGGCGGCGTCGTGGTCACAAGCAGTGTTCCCGTCGCCCGGTCCAGCTCTCGTTCGAAGCGCATCGATTCGCCCGCCGACAGATCCAGTTCCGTCTCGACGGCATCGTAGTACGGATGCCGAAGCGCGACGGCATAGACACGGGCCGGCAGCTCGTCGTTTTCCCAAGGCGTGGTGCCAACCGGCTCGTCGTCGAGCAGGACCTCTGCGCCTGGTGGTTGGGTTGTCACGACCAGCGATGCCGTCCGAGGCAGCGGCGCTTCGGCCGGAGGAACGGGCGTTGCCCGAGGCGCATCGACGAACGCCGGGCCGCCGTCGTCTTCAGGTGTCGTTTCCTTTGCCGCGGCAGGAGGCGGTTCAGTGCCCTGCGCGACCGGCGGCGCTAGTAGGCCGGAATCCGAAGGGGTGATCACGACGGGCCGATCTCCACTTTCGTCGACGGTTGCCCAGTCGCCGCGTTGCACCACGAATAGGCCGGCGACGATTCCGACCAGCCCCGCGGCTGCGGCCCCCAAGGCGACTTTGTGCCATCGGCGCGGTGCGCGTCCCGCCCGCTCGGCTACGTCCGGCGCCTGCGGGCGCCGTCGAGACTGCTTGCGTGCGTCCGGCGGCGCATCCACCAGCGCGTCCAGCAGCGCCTGTACGCCATCCGGACGCGTTGCGGGATCGAGTGTGAGCGCCGCATCGATGGCCGAGAGAAGCTGCGGGCTGTAGGCACTTCTGCCTTTTGCCGCCCGGACGGCGGGTACCAGCGTATCCCGTTCGGCGCGAATCGGCGCCTCCGGTGGCGTGACTCCCGTTACGCAGCGGTAAAGCACCGCGGCTAGGGAGTAGGCATCCGCACGCGCGGCGACCAGGTCGGCGCGCGCAGAATAGTGCTCGATCGGTGCATAGCCGGGCATGCGAACAGCGCCGAACTCGTCCTGCGCGGAAACCGTCAAGCCCAGCAACACGGCAGAGCCGTCCTCGCGCACGACGATGCTGCCGAGACCGAGGTTTCCATGGGCCGTCCCGGCACGGTGCATCGCCGCCAGACCTTCCGCGACGGGCCGAATACGACCCACCAGTTCGGCGTTGGGCAGCGTGCTTCCCGGACGCAGCAGCGCGGCAAGTGGACGCCCCGGAACGTAGTCCATCGCAGCACATGCCGTCCCGTTGGCCTCGAACACGCCACGGATCCGCACGACATTGGGATGTGCGACGGCCATCATCCTTTCGGCGCGTTCGACGAAGCGTGCGAGACCGGCCTGGAACGCCGCCTCGGCGGCGGTTGACACAGGTTCTACCCGCAAGTCCTCTGTGTGTTCGGCAAGACCGCGCGGGGCGTATTCACGCACCGCAACGTTGGCACCGACCTCGTCCAGGCAAAGATAGACGTTGCCAAACGTCCCGGAACCCAACAGCCGTTGAATCTCGTAGGCACCCAGTCGGTGCCCTGCCGCTAGTGTCTTGAGATCATCCGCCATGGCGGGTTTCTACCCTACGGACGTGACGTCGGCAAACGTGAACCGCCTGTGCCTGTTCGCCTGTTCGGGTTCCACCTTCGGCCTTCCCCAACGCCAGAAGAATCCACGCGCTGCACCTGTGTTTCGCGTCGCGTCCTTCGGGCCGGCCACGCCAAAACCGCGCATGGGAACGCCGACCCTCCGCAGTCTACATATCGGCTCCGATCGCTTCCCCGTGCTGACTGTAGTCCAAACCCTCGGCCTCTTCCTCGACCGACACCCGCAGCCCGGTGATTCGTTTGACCAGATAGAGAATGCCGACCGTACCGAGGGCACTCCAGCCGCCCACCGCCAAGACGCCCTCGAACTGCACCCAGATCTGCCAATAGTTGCCTTCGACGGCACCGGACGCGTTGCCGATTTCCTCGAGTGCGAACACGCCCGTCAGGATCGCGCCGAGCAGGCCGCCGATGCCGTGGATGCCGAACACGTCCAATGCGTCGTCGTAGCCGAGGCTGTACTTCAACCACGCACACGCCCAGCAGCACGAGAAACCGGCGACTACGCCGATCGCGACGGCACCCACGGGCGAAACGTAACCCGCCGCCGGGGTGATCGCCACCAGCCCTGCGACGGCACCTGACACGAGCCCGAGAACACTAGGCTTCTTTAGAACCGCCGCCTCGTAGAACATCCAGGTCAACGCCCCGGCCGCCGCAGAGGTTTGGGTGACAAGCATCGCGTACGCCGCATTGCCGCCCGCCGTGAGCGACGAACCCGCACTGAACCCGAACCAGCCGATCCAGAGCAGCGATACGCCGATGACGCTGAAGAGCGGATTGTGCGGTGCCATGTTCTCGGCGCCGTAGCCGGTTCGCTTGCCGACGACCAGACAGGCCACCAGCCCGGCCACCCCTGCATTGATGTGGACGATCGTCCCGCCCGCGTAGTCCAGCACCCCCTCCTCCTTGAGGAAGCCGCCACCCCAGATCCAGTGAACCACGGGCGCGTACACGACAACGGACCAAAGCCCGATGAAGAGAAGCAAGGAGGTGAACTTCATCCGATCCGCCACGGCGCCGGTGATCAAGGCGGCGGCGACCACGGCGAAGCCCAGTTGAAACACGACGTACAGCGACTCCGGGAAAGTGCCGCGCAACGAATCGAGGTCCAGATTCGCGAGGAACAGCATGCCGAAGTCGCCGATGTACTCGTTGTCTCCCGAGAACGCCAGGCTGTAGCCCAGGAGTATCCAGAGCACCGACACCAGACAGCAGATGGCGAAACACTGCCCCGAGATCGAGAGCATGTTCTTGCGGCGCACCATGCCGCCGTAGAACAGCGCGATCCCGGGCACGGTCATCATCAGGCCCAGCACGGCCGCCGTCAGCATCCAAGCGGTTGTACCGCTGTCGAGCACGGGCGCCAACTCCTCGCCCCAAGCAGGCCAGGCGAGCGCCGCCAACAATGCACACCAACTGGTAGGTCTTTTCTTGTTCATGGCACGCCAGCAAAGCTCCCTTGGTGGTCCAGTTTAAACTAGGCCGCTACCCAACGGCGACAGTTTCGAGCGGCGGTGTCGAGCGGCGTGTGTCGAGCGGGGCGTTCACAGCTTGTATCGGAAACCGATGCTGAAACGCGGGCCCGCCTGGCCGGCGAAGAGCGTTTGAAGCCGGTCGCGCCCGTAGAGGTGCGTCGTCTCGTCGGTAACGTTGATCGCGTCGACGTACACCTGCATGGCGTCAGTAATCCAGTAGCTCGCGCTCACATCGAGCTGCTGGTAGGCCGAGACGTAGGTCGGCGGCCCCGCGCCGACGTTCACCTGCCCGGTTCCCGCGAGGAAGTCGTCGCGCCAGTTGTATGCCAGCCGCACGTTGATGCCGTTCTTGTCGTAGAAGGCGATCAGGTTGGCGGAGTCGCTCAAGCCGGTGAGTACGAACTGCTGCGCCAGGCTGAAGTTGTCGTAGCCGACATCGGCGTCGACGATGGTCGCGTTGGCGATGAAACCGAAGCCCGACTCGCCGAAGTTGTGCTGCACGACGAACTCCCAGCCACGCATCGTGGCCTGCTCGATATTGACCGGGACCGTGAGGATGAACGGCGAGGCCGGGTCGCGGCCCGCGACGCCCGAGATGATGCCGTTCGCCGCATCGACGCCGGGTGCGTCCGCACGGAAGTCGAGGATCCACGCGTAGAGCATTGCCGAGTCCGAACTGCCGGTCGCCGCACGGGCCTCGTCGGCCAATGGCCCAAGCGCCGGGTGCGGCAGGTCGAAGGTCTGCTCGGTGACGGAGGACGTGCCGATGAAGTTCTCCACATCCTTGAGGAAGTAGCCCGCCGCCGCGTAGCTGCCCTCGCCGTAGTAGTACTCCACGGACAGGTCGTAGTTCTGCGACTGGAACGGGAGCAGCGCCGGATTGCCCCGGTTGCCCCGCCCGCCGTCGACGCGCACCAGCGACTCGATCGTCTGGCCGCCCTGGATGTCCCCGTAGTTCGGGCGCGTCATGGTCTCGCTGTAGGAGAACCGGCCGACGAGTGCCGGTGTCAGGTCAATCTTGAAATCGAAGCTAGGCAGCAGAAGATCGTAGCTGCCTCTTAGATTGGTGAACGCGGTAGCTGCCTGAATGGCGGTGAGTTCATTGCCGGAAATCCAGTTGATGCCCGTATACGCGGGCGAGAGAGCTTCGGAATCGACCTCGGTGCTCTCGTAGCGGAGGCCGATGCGCACCGCGACGGGCCTGGTCCCCAAGTCGCCGCTCATGTTCGCCTGCACATAGACCGCCTCGGACGCCTCGAGCGTACGCCGGTCGGCGGTGAAGCGGCTCGATAGGCAGAGACCCGTGCCGCAATCGCCCATGTCGTTGAGCACGAACGTGGTGGCCGCCCCGGAACGCATCAGTTGCTCGGTGCGCGCCACGAGTTCCACCATGTCGAACCGGTAGTACGTTGTCTGGCGCCGCGCGTCGTCGCCTCCCGGCACCTGGTCGAAGGCTTCGCCGGCATCCGACGGGACCAGGAGGTCCGAGATGGCGCCCGGCTGCGTTACGCCACCCCAGGCGTCGCGTTGCACCACCGAGCCCGCTGCGCGGTTGTCGACATCCGTGAGCTGGATACCGAAGTCGATGCTGTCGATGAAGCTCAAGTCCAACTCGTAGATTCCGCCGAGCCGCGTCTGCGCAATGTCCATTTCCGAGAAGTTGTTGGTGAACACGCTTCCCGTGACGATCATGTCGTCGGGCGAGAGCGGGTCGGCGAGCGTGAGTTCGAGCACCGGCAACTCGGCGCCGAAGTGGCCGCTGGTTCGCGAGCGCGTGAACGCTGCCGTGGAGAGCAGGGCGGAGTCGCCGTACGGGCTGTCCGGTTCGCGGCTTGCCGTCGAATTGTGGTGATCGAACTCCAACGACAGCCGGTTGGTCGCGTCCCAGATCAGGTTCAAGCCGGTCGCACCGTTTTGCGCGCGCCAAGCGTCCTGACCGCCGGCCATGGAGTAGTCGGCATTGCTCGCATTCTCGGTGTAGGTGAGCGGGGACGCCTGCGGGCCGTCGGTCCACAACGTCTCCTGGCCACCGAAGTTGAACCATGCCGAAAGGTTGCTGTACGTGCGTTCGAGTTCGACCTCGGAATACGTGTAGTCGAGCGTGGCGACAAAGACGTCGGAGGGCTGGACCTGCAGCGTGAGCTGGCCGTTGGTTCGAACGCGATCGAATTCCGCGATTTCGTAGCCGATCGCCTGGGGCACCGAGTAGAGGTCTCCCTCCCCCGGCCGGTTCTGCTGGTTGGGATCGGTGTGCGGCGGGATGCCGCCCCACTCGGACGGGCCAATGCCACACCAGCAGTTGTCCGTCTCGCCGGGGAACGTCCGCCAGCCGCCGACGTTCGCCGTGTTGGCGCCGTTGTCGCGATCTTGACGGACGACGCTCAGCGCAATGCCGACGCGGTCGTTGGCGAACGTGTTCGAGAACAGCGCCGAGATCTCGGGGGTCACTTCGCTGCCCTCCTCCGTGGAGAGATCGCGAAGCGCGCTGCCGGCCGCTGTAAAGGACGGACCCGGGTTCTCGAGCGGCCGCGTCGTGCGAATGCTCATCGTGGCCCCGATGCCGCCGGTCGGCATTTGCGCCTGGCCGCTCTTGTAGATCTCCACCGTGCTGATGCCCTCGGATGCGAGGTTGCCGAAATCAAACGAACGCCCAAGTCCGGAGGCCGTCGGCATCTGTCGGCCGTTGAGCAGCACAAGGTTGAAGTCCGGGCCGAAGCCGCGGACGGTGACGCGGGCGCCCTCGCCGCGCTCGCGGTCGATGGAAACGCCCGTGATTCGTTGCAGCGACTCCGCGAGATTGCTGTCCGGGAAATCGCCGATGTCCTCCGCAGTGATCAGATCCACCACGCCGATGGCAGCGCGTTTGAGATCCATCGACTGCTTCAGACTCTCCCGAATGCCGACGGCGACGATCAGTTCCTCGAGGGTGACCGCCTCGGCGTCTGTGTCCCCCGCCTCCTGGCCCGTTGCCATTCCAGCCACGGC
>JAPPKV010000111.1:7336-9217 GCA_028819775.1 Gammaproteobacteria bacterium
CCCGCTAGTCCACTAGAAGGGCAACCCGGAAGCCGGTGTCCGGAGCGCGGCGATCAGGGTCGCTGGAAATCCGCAGCGCCGGATCGGCATCGGGCGAGGACGCATCCCACAGTCCGCGCCGACGGACCCGGCTTTCGCACCCCTTCCGCACCCAGGCACTCCCGTCCTCCGGGGCAGGCGCCTGGACCGCGCCGCCGCAGTCGAATACCCACTCCGACACGTTGCCGAGCATGTCGTGGAATCCCCATGCGTTAGCGGCACTGACCCCCGCCCGCGAGACGACCGGATCGGTACGGCGCCAGCCGTCGGCCCCGGCACGCGCCGCATACTCCCATTCCGCTTCGCTCGGCACGCGGTACTCACGCCCGGTCTGCTCGGAAAGCCACTCCGCGTAGGCCACCGCGTCGTGCCAGGACACGTCCACCACCGCACGCCGGGCGCTCGCGCCGGTCTTAGGCGACGGCCTACCGGTCGCGGCGGCGAAGGGCGCATAGTCGACACCGGTCACTTCGTACTTGGAGACCGCAAACGCACGCTTGAACACCACGAGCCGTCCGGGCGCATCTGGACTCGAGCATTCGGGTCCGATACAGCCTAGGCGAATGCGGCCCGGCGGCATCGTGACCATGGTCGGTCCGGTCCCTCCCGAGCGAAGCATGTCGGCGTGCTCGTTGCCGCGCAGGGGTCCGTACCCGTTTGGCGCCGGCACGTCGGCGTTGCCCCGCAGAACTCCGGTATCGATCCAGGTGATGACGACGATCATGCCCGTCGCCGCCAAAGCCGGAACGGTCCACCGCAACGCCCGCAAACCGGCGTGCGCGTCCTCGGGTCCCTGCCGGACGGCAATGCGAGCCACCTGCCGCGACACGGCAATCTGCGACGAACCGACCGACGCCGCGCTCGCCGTACGACCGAATCCGCGTGCGGACGTCCGTGCGGCCCGGCTCGCGAGCACGGTCTGCGCCGCATCCCGGAACAGCATTGCCTGCCACGCCGGCAGGCTTTGGGGTCGCGACGCGATGGGGACGGCCATGGCGGCGTCGATTGCGGCTAGCATGTCGACGTCGCGGCCATCGCCCATGTAGGTGGCCGGCCTCAGATCCCCCCCGGCAGCGCGGAAGGGGGCATCCGCCGGGGTCACTCCGGTCGTGCAGCGGTACATGACGGCACCAAGCGCATAGATATCGGTCCACGGACCCTCGCGACCGCCCGGCGAGTATTGTTCAAGGGCGGTGTAGCCTGGCGCGGTCTCCGCGAGGTTCCCCATGTGGGCCTCGAAGGCCCGGCGGGCGCCGCTGACCACCTTTGCGCCGATACCGAAGTTGCGCAGCACCGGCGTGCCGTCGCCACGAATGACGATTGCTTCGGGATTCACCTGACGATGCAACACGCCCAACGTGTGGGCGACACCCAAACCCGCGATGAGCGGCTGCATCAGTTCTCTCACCTCGCCGTCGGTCAACGTCGCCTGCCGTTCAAGCCGAGCGGCGAGGGTCTCCCCCGCCACGGCTTCGGATACCGCATAGCCGGTGCCGTTTGCGTCCACCCAATGGTGCATGGAAGCGATACTGTCGTCGCGAAGGCCAGCAAGCGTGCGCGACGTCGCCAGGAACGCCGACAGGCCCGCTTCGAACTCGTTTGCCCTCTGGAGGCTGCGGGGTGCGACCTCGACGCCGTCGTGGCGCACCGCCAAACGGGCCGGGAAATACTCTTCTACGACGACGGGTACGCCGTCTGCGGTGGCCGCGTAACGCACGCTCGCAACGCCGAGCTGCAATACCGTGCGGATCTCGTACGTGTCGAAGAGCAAGTAGCCGGCGGGCAGGGTATGCGAGTCGATGTTTGCCAATTTCCCTACGCCACTGTCCACCCCAACGGACC
>JAPPKV010000412.1 GCA_028819775.1 Gammaproteobacteria bacterium
GACGGCGTGACGTTGAGGTACAGCGTGTCGCCATCGCCATATCGACCAGGAACCAGAGCCCTTCGAACCGCCGCGGCCGTCAGTTTCGCCACGCCATACCCACATTCATACCCACACCATGCGTGAGATTCTGCGCGAAGTCGGGAAACCTGTCAAGACGACCTGTTTCGTTTTTTTGATAAATAAAACAGTCAGTTAAACGACGAAATGAGGCGGAATGAGACGCGGTGAAATCGTGAGTTTGGTGCCTGGGGAGAGACTCGAACTCTCACATGGTTTCCCATACCAGATTTTGAGTCTGGCGCGTCTACCGATTTCGCCACCCAGGCAAGATCGAGGAAGGCGGGAGCGGACCGCTGGGTGCGGCGCATTGTGCGTCAATCGAGGCGCGAGTCAAGCTTGCAACCTCGCTGTGTTGGCCTAACACTGCCCGCTCCTTGGATCCGAGGCTGAATGTGGGCCAATATCGAGTCGTTCTGGCGCTGCTCGCGCTGATGCTCAAGGGGTGCTACACCGACGAAGGCTCCGGTCGGGTGGTGGTCGAACGCTTCGACGTGGGCGAGTTCACCGAAGTGGTCTTGAGCGGCGACGGGAGGGTCGTCATCGCGCCGGGCGAGTATGCCGTCTCGGTGTCCGCGGAAGACGACGTAGTGCCTTCTCTCATCGTCGCCGCAGACGGCAAGACGTTGGTCCTGCAGCGCGTCGTTGACTGGATCGATGGTATTCGCCCGACGGTGCCGATCGAATTCCGCGTGACGATGCCGATGCTGGTGGGCGTTCGGGTATCGGGTAGTGCGGTGGCGACGATCCGGGGGGTGGCGTTCGGTGACGAAGCGACGCTCGCGACATCGGGCGCGGCCTCCATCGACGCAGCCCCGGTGGAGTGTGGACGGTTGATTGCCGAGGTCGATGGCGCTGGCGAGATCTTGGTCAGCGGCCTCGCCGCCGCGACGTTTCGAGGGGCCGTTGGCGGGTTGGGCCGCATCACCGCCTTGGGAGAAGCCGACGAGGTGGAGGTCGACGTCACCGGTTCGGGACTCTATCGGGGCAGCGACCTCCGTGGCACGTCGGTCCGGGTGGACGTGGGCGGCGTAGGCCAGGCCTTCGTTTGGGCGGAAGGTCGCTTGGATGCAGACGTCGGGGCCGAGGGTCGGGTCGTCTACCGGGGTGACCCGGTGATCGAGGGGCGCGTTGGAGAGGACGACCGGATCGCGCCGATGGAGTCCGCGACGGTGCGCGGTGGTTGAGTGCGTCGCGCCGACTTTCGTTTCGTTTTGCCGCAGTCGCTGATTGCCCAGCGTCCGCTCGATTCACGTTCCGCCAGCCGTCTGCTGGTGCTTGCCGGCGATTCGGTACAACACGGCCGGTTCGACGATCTGCCGGACCTGCTTGGACCGGACGATTTGCTCATCGTCAACGACAGCCGGGTCATTAAGGCACGGCTGATGGCGCAGAAGGACTCCGGCGGCCGTGCGGAGGTGCTCATCGAGCGGATCCTGGACACGAACCGCGCGCTTTGCCAGGTGCGCGTCAGCAAGCCGCTGAAGCCGAACCGGTGTCTTTACCGGGACGGGCACCGCATCGACGTCGTGAATCGGGACAGCGAGTTCTATCTGCTCGACTTCAACGCGCCGGTTGCCGAGTATCTGGACGCGCACGGCGACGTGCCGCTGCCGCCGTACATCGAGCGTCCGCCCGACAGCGTGGACGAGGACCGGTACCAGACCGTCTATGCGGCGGTGCCGGGTGCCGTGGCCGCGCCCACGGCGGGTTTGCATTTCGATGAGGAGCTCCTGGAACGTCTGCGCGCCAAGGGTGTGGGTATCGCATCAGTCACTCTGCACGTCGGCGCCGGTACCTTTCAGCCGGTTCGGGAGGACGACTTGAGCCGCCACCAGATGCATGCGGAGCGCTACGCTGTACCCCAGGCGACGCGCCGGGCCATCGACGAATGCGATGGACGCGTCGTGGCCGTGGGCACGACGGTGGTACGGACGCTCGAGTCCGCTGCGGCGACGGGAGACGATCGCGGCGAGACCCGCCTGTTCATCATGCCCGGCTATCGTTTCCGTGCCGTGGACGCCCTGGTCACGAACTTCCACCTGCCGGAGTCCACCCTGTTGATGCTGGTGTCGGCGTTCGCTGGCGTTGAACCTGTTCGACAGGCGTACGAGGAGGCCGTGCAACGGCGCTATCGGTTCTTCAGCTACGGCGACGCCATGTTCTGCGAACGGCACGAGGCCGGCGATGTTTGAGGTCCTCGCGACGGACAGCGCCGCGCGACGGGGGCGGTTAACGACTCGGCGCGGCGTTGTCGAGACCCCGGTGTTCATGCCCTGCGGCACGTACGGAACGGTGAAGGGAATGACGCCGCAGGCGTTGCGGGATTCGGGGACGACGATCCTCTTGGGCAACACTTTCCATCTCATGTTGCGGCCCGGCGACGACGTCATCCGGGACCTTGGTGGCCTGCATGCCTTCATGCAGTGGGACGGGCCGATTCTCACCGACTCCGGTGGCTACCAGGTGTTCAGCCTGGGTAAGGAACGCGGCGGCGCTGGCAAGTCCCCCAAGGTCAAGGTCGACGAGACGGGCGCAACGTTCCGCTCGCCCATCAACGGCGATCTCGTGGAACTCACGCCGGAGCGATCCATCGAAGTGCAGCACAACCTAGGTGCCGACATCGTCATGTCCTTCGACGAGTGTACGGACTACCCGGCGACCGAGGCCGAAGCGTCTTCGTCGATGCGCCTGTCCATGCGCTGGGCCCGGCGTGGTCGGGACAGCCACCTGGCGATGGGCGAACGCAAGGTGCATCGAACCGTAGGGGACGGGCTTGTCCCGTCCCGCGCCGATGCAGCCGCGGATCCCCGTAGCGGGCGACCGCGCGCACTTGCGGGTGCGTCAGCGTTGAGCGGGCGACCACAAGGGTCGCCCCTACGGGTTGGTGATAGCGACAGCCACCCTGCCATTCCGAGCCTGTTGTTCGGCATCGTCCAGGGGGGCATGTACCCGCATCTCAGGGCGGAGAGCCTGGCGGAACTCACCGACATCGGCTTCGACGGCTACGCCATCGGTGGTCTGTCGGTCGGCGAGCCCAAGGAGGAAATGAATGCCATCGTGGACCAGGTCGCCCCGTCGATGCCGGCGGACCGGCCACGCTATCTAATGGGGGTCGGCACCCCCGACGACCTGGTTCGTGGCGTCTGCGCCGGCGTCGACATGTTCGATTGCGTGCTGCCGACCCGAAACGCCCGAAACGGCCATCTATTCACGTCGAGCGGCGTAGTCAGGATCCGCAACGCCAGGTACCGAACGGATCCCGGCCCCCTCGACGAGCATTGCGCTTGCTACACCTGTGCGAACTTCTCGCGGGCGTATCTGCACCACCTTGACCGGTGCGGCGAGATCCTTGGGGCCGTACTGATGACGATCCACAACCTGAGCTTCTACCAGGCGCTGATGGCGCAATTGCGCGGTGCTATCGAAGCCGGTACATTGGCGGGCCTTGCTCGAACCGTGCTCGCCCGGCAAAGGGAACCCAATCGATGATCGACATACCTGAATTCGCGTACGCCGCTGCCCCCGCAGGGGGCGGTTCGTGGTCGCTGTTCCTCCTGCTTGGCGGCATGTTCGTCATCATGTACTTCCTGATGATCCGGCCGCAGAGCAAGCGCCGCAAGGAACACCAGGCGTTGGTATCGAGCCTCTCCAAAGGTGACGAGGTTGTGACCATTGGCGGCATCACCGGCCAAGTCACCAAGGTCGAAGAGGGTTTCGTCAAGATCAAGGTGGCGAACAACGTTGAGTTGCGGATGCAGAAGAGTTCGGTGAATGCCTCGCTTCCGAAAGGGACGCTCAAGTCCTTGGAGGAAGACTAAGCCACCGCGAAGCCGCAGACCGGGCGGTCCCGAGGGTTGAATTCTCGACACCGGGACACCAATAACGGCATATCGTGTTCAATCCGCGCAACCAGCCTAGCGGCCTAGGGATGCCGGGCTTCGGCCTTCCGGGCGGCCCGCGTAGAGGCGGCGCAACCGGGCGCATCGCGATCTGGCGCTACCTCGTATTCGCCTTGGTCGTCACCCTCGGCGGCTTGTACGCGGCGCCGAACCTGTTTCCCCCGGATTTCGCGCTGCAAATCAGCGTCGACAACAGCGACCGGCCCGTCAACCAGGAGCTTCTTACCGAGCTGGCGGATCGGCTGGAACTTGAAGGCATTGCCACAATTGGAACCGAGCTTGCCGAGCGGGGCGGGCTGATCCGGGTGTCGAACGCCAACGACCAGCTCTATGCCGGGGCCATTCTGCAGGAGCACTTGAATCCACTTGGCGAAGACCGCCAGTTCGTCGTGGCCTTCAACCTCGCATCGACGACCCCCGACTGGTTGCGGGCAATTGGCGCGGAGCCCATGACCTTGGGTCTCGACCTGAAGGGCGGGGCGCACTTCCTGCTCCAGGTGGACATGGAGGAGGCGCTGGCGAAACGCCTGGCCGACGAGGTGGAGAAGATCAAGGACATGCTGCGCGAGGAGCGCATCCGCTACCGCAGCACTGACGATGCCGTGCAGGGGAATACGTTGTCCTTGAACTTCGCCACGCCGCAGTTGCGCGACCGGGCCATCGAGGTCATCGAGGACGAGTTCCGGCAGCCGGACTACCTGCTCGAACGCACGGAGTCCGGGGGGCGGGCCGGCTTCGTGATCACGGTCCAGGACGCCAAGCTCCGGGAGATCGAGAGCAGTGCCATTGAGCAGAACCTGACCGGCTTAAGAAACCGCATCAACCAACTCGGTGTCGCGGAGCCGCTGGTGCAGCGCCTCGGCCGGGCGCGCATCGCGATCGACCTCCCGGGCGTGCAGGACAGCGCCGAGGCGAAGCGCAAGATCGACAAATTCGCGAACCTGGAGTTCCGGCTCGAGGCGGCCGCCAACGACCGGGCGTCGGAGATCGAGCAGTGGCCCTACGAGGGCCGGGTCGTGGATCTCAACAAGCGCATCATTCTCACCGGCGACCATGTCGTCCACGCCGCCCAGGGGCGCGACCCGGAAAACGGTCTGCCACAGGTCGACATCAAGCTGGACAGCCGGGGCGGCGAGATGTTCCACGAGGCCACCGCGCCGAACATCGGACGCCGCATGGCGGTGATCTTCATCGAGCACAAGTCCATCGTCACCACCGAGATCGTTGACGGTGAACGCGTGGAGAAGCTCACTAGTCGGGCCGACAAGCGCGTGATCAGCCTCGCCACCATACGCGCCGCGCTCGGCTACAACTTCCGGATCACCGGGCTCTCGGTTCGGGAAGCCCAGGAACTCGCATTCCTGCTCCGCGCCGGCGCGTTGGCTGCACCGATGTACATCGTTGAAGAGCGCACGGTGGGCGCGTCGCTGGGCGAGGAAAACATCGAGCGGGGCATGATCGCGGTCGGGATCGGCTTCGGCCTGGTGCTGGCGTTCATGCTGGTCTACTACAAGGTGTTCGGCCTGATCGCCAACATCGCCCTGACCTTGAACCTGGTCATTCTGGTGGCGGTGATGTCGGTGCTCGGGGCGACCCTCACCCTGCCCGGAATCGCCGGCATCGTGCTCACGGTGGGCATGGCCGTGGACGCCAACGTGCTCATATTCTCCCGGGTCCGGGAGGAGTTGAAGTCGAGTCCTCCAGCGCAGGCGATCCCGGCGGGCTACGACCGCGCCTTCCTCACCATCCTGGATGCCAACGTCACGACGCTGTTCGTGGCGCTGATTCTGCTGACCATCGGAAGCGGCCCCATCGCTGGATTCGCCATCACACTGTCCATCGGCATCCTCACGTCCATGTTCACCGCCATCTTCGGCTCCCGCCTGCTGGTGCACCTTGTCTACGGCCGTCCCCGGGTCGAGAGGGTCTGGATCTGATGACCACCTTCGACTTCATGGGCAAGCGCAAGATCGCGGCGGCGGTGTCGATTGCCCTCGTGGTCATCTCGGTCGGCTCGGTGATCTTCCTGGGCGTCAACCGCGGGCTCGACTTCACGGGCGGCGTGCGGGTGGAGTTGGGTTTCGAGACGGCGGTGACCGCAGAACAGATCAGGGCGCTCCTGACGGATGCGGGCTACACCGAGGGCGTCGTGCAGAGCCTCGGATCGGAAACGGAAGTCCGTGTCCGGATGCCGCCGCTGCCGGGCGTGGACCAGTCCGAGCTCGGCGACGACGTCGTCACGGCCGTACGTAGCGGGTTCGACGACGTGACGCTGCGAAACCTGGAGTTCGTGGGGCCTGCGGTCGGCGAGGAACTGACCGAGAAGGGCGGCTTAGCGCTGCTCGTGGCGCTGGGTGTCGTGATGTTCTACATCATGTGGCGCTTCACGGGTAAGTTCGCGGTGGGCGCGGTGGCGGCATTGGTCCATGACGTGGTCATCACCGTCGGCGCGTTCTCGGTCTTCCAGTGGACCTTCAACCTGCCGGAACTGGCGGCCCTGTTGGCCGTGATCGGCTACTCGCTGAACGACACCATCGTGGTCTCGGACCGTATCCGCGAGAACTTCAGGTCGGTGCGCCGGGGCACGCCGTTCGAGATCATCAACCAGTCGCTGAACCAGACCCTGGGCAGGACGTTGGTGACGTCGTTGACCACGTTGCTGGTGCTGGTGGTCCTGCTCATCGTCGCCGGGGACCAAATCTCGGGGTTCGCGACGGCGCTCACCATCGGGGTGGTCGTCGGGACGTACTCGTCGATCTACGTGGCCGCCAATGTGCTGCTGGCAATGGGGATCACCAAGCAGGACCTCGCGCTGCCCGAGCGGGAAGGGGCGGACGAGACGCCTTGAACAATCGACCGACGCGGCGTGCCGTAGGGGCGCGCTCTCTCCGGCCACCCGTCCCGACGAAACGAGGCCGTTCGTTGCATCAACTCGGGCGACAGCGCACCCTACGGACGCGATAGGCTCGCCCCTGCAAGGTCCCGCAAGTCCAACCCGACCACAGACGTCCGGTCCCGAGGGTTGATTTCTCGACAACCGGGACCCAAATGACGGTCTAAGGTGTTCAACCCTCGAAACCAGTCGAGCGGTCTAGGCACGCCGGGCTTTGGCCTCCCGGGCCGCCCGCGCGGGGGCTCTCCCAAGGGTCGGGTCGCGCTGTGGCGTTACCTCGTGTTCGCCCTGGTCGTCGCGCTGGGCGGCCTCTACGCGGCACCCAACCTGTTCCCGCCCGATTTCGCGCTGCAGATCAGCGTCGACAACAGCGATCGGGCGGTGACCAACGAGTTCCTCGGCGAACTGGCCGAGGGGCTCAAGGTCGAAGGCATTGGGGTTGTCGGAACCGAGCTTGCCAACCAGGGCGGCCTGATCCGCGTGGCCGATGCCAACGACCAGCTGCGCGCGGGGGCGATCCTCCAGGAGCGCTTGAACCCTCCCGGCGATGAGCGCCAGTTCGTGGTCGCATTCAACCTGGCGTCGACCACGCCCGATTGGCTGCGCGGCGCCGGCGCGCAGCCCATGACCCTAGGCCTCGACCTGAAGGGCGGCGCCCACTTCGTGCTCCAGGTCGACATGGATGGGGCGGTCGCAAAGCGCCTCGCCGACGAACTCGAAAAGATCAAGGACATGCTGCGCGAGGAGCGCATCCGTTACCACGGCGCCGACGACGCTGTTCAGGGCAACACGCTTGCCGTCAGCTTTGCCACGCCGCAATTGCGGGACCGGGCCGTTGCGGCCATCGAGGACGAGTTCCGGCTGCCGGACTACCTGCTCGAACCCACGGAGTCCGGGGGGCGGCCGGGTTTCCTGATCACGGTCGAGGACGCCAAGCTGCGCGAGATCGAAGACAGCGCCATCGAACAGAACCTGACCGGACTTCGGAACCGCATCAACCAACTCGGCGTCGCCGAACCGCTGGTGCAGCGCCTCGGCCGGGCACGCATCGGGATCGACCTGCCGGGCGTGCAGGACAGCGCGGAAGCCAAGAGAAAGATCGACAAGATCGCGAACCTGGAGTTCCGGCTCGAGGCGGCCGCCAACGATCGGCCGTCGGGGATCGAACAATGGCCCTACGAGGGCCGGGTCGTGGATCTCAACAAGCGCATCATCCTCACTGGCGACCACGTCGTTCATGCCGCCCAGGGACGCGACGCGGAGACCGGCTTGCCGGTGGTCGTCATCAAGCTCGACAGTCGAGGTGGCGAGATGATGCACGAGGCGACCGCGCCCAACATCGGCCGCCGCATGGCGGTCATCTTCATCGAGCACAAGCCCATCGTGACCACCGAGATCGTCGACGGCGAACGCGTGGACTCGCACAGCAGTCGGGCGGAGAAGCGAGTGGTCAGTCTGGCGACGATTCTAGAGCCGCTGCCCTATAGCTTCCAGATTAGTGGACTGACGGTCAACGAAGCCAGGGAACTGGCGTTCCTGCTCCGCGCCGGGGCGCTGGCCGCGCCCATGTACATCGTGGAGGAACGCACGGTGGGCGCATCGCTGGGCGAAGAGAACGTCGAGCGCGGCATGATCGCGGTCGCGATCGGCTTCGGACTGGTGCTGGCTTTCATGCTGGTCTATTACAAGGTGTTCGGCCTGATCGCCAACATCGCCCTGACATTGAACCTGGTGATCCTGGTCGCCGTGATGTCGGTGCTCGGGGCGACGCTAACCCTGCTGGGGATCGCCGGCATCGTGCTCACGGTGGGCATGGCGGTGGACGCCAACGTGCTTATATTCTCCCGGATCCGGGAGGAGCTGAAGTCCAAGCCGCCGGCCCAGGCGATCCCGGCGGGCTACGACCGCGCCTTCCTCACCATCCTGGATGCCAACGTCACGACGCTGTTCGTGGCCCTGATCCTGCTGACCATCGGCAGCGGTCCGATCGCCGGGTTCGCCGTGACGCTGTCCATCGGCATCATCACCTCGATGTTCACCGCCATCTTCGGCTCCCGCCTCCTAGTGCACCTAGTCTACGGCCGGGCGCGCGCCGAAAAGGTCTGGATCTGATGAGCGCGTTCGACTTTGTGGGCAAGCGCAAGATGCCCTCTAGATTCGCGGGCATCATTCGGCGGCTTCCTCTGCGCGACATCGGGTTCGAGTCAGCGCGTGACGCTTGCCGGTGTTCAGATGGACGAGTTCGCACTGCTGGCCGTC
>JAPPKV010000152.1 GCA_028819775.1 Gammaproteobacteria bacterium
CTCGCGGACGGCGAGGGCGCCCGACCAGGCCGATACGCCCGAAACCAGGATCAGGACGCCCAGCCAGACGGCGTCCACCAGTCCCGGTTCGATGCGCTCCAGCGTGCTGCGCTCCTCGTCGCGGCGCGGAGTATAGGGTTCACGGATGACTCATGGATTATCTGCATAAAGTGTCGAATAATGATATATTGTGCAGATGAAACAAGACATACGGTCACGCCGGGCCGGCAGCGTGATTGTCGATCTTGCGGCCAAGGGCCGATATCACTTCACGGCGGCGGAGATGCGCAGGTCGCTCGGCGTTTCGCCGGCGGCGGCCAGACTCGCTCTCAGTCGGCTGGCAAAGAAAGGGCTGATCGCGAGTCCCGCCCGTGGGTTCTACGTGATTGTGCCCCCCGAGTACCGGCGCCTCGGCTGCCTGCCGGCCGAGCAGTTCGTCCCCGCGTTGATGGCGCATCTCGATCGGCACTACTACGCCGCGCTCCTGTCGGCATCCCAGTTCCACGGCGCCGCTCATCACCGTCCGCAAACCTTCCAGGTGGCTCTGGCCGGTTATCGCCGGCCGATCTCCTGCGGCCGAGTCGCAGTTTCCTTCGTGACCCGCGCGCGCCTCGCCGAGGTTCCCGTTCAGAGCTTCAACACACCGCGTGGGGCGATCCGCGTATCGAGCCTCGAGGCCACCGCCGTTGATCTGGTCGGCTACGCAAAGCGCGTCGGCGGACTGTCGCAGGCGGCGACGGTCATCGCGGAACTCGCCGCGGACCTCCACCCGGATCGGCTCGCCGCGGCGGCACGGACGGCCCCGGTTTCCTGGGCGCAGCGCCTCGGTTACCTGCTCGACCTTGTTGGCGCGACCGACAAGACCTCGTCCCTCCGGCGCGGCGTGTACGAGCGCGCGCGAGACAGCGTGCTGCTCGTGCCGGGCAGTCCCAGCAAGGGCCGACCGCCCCGTGACCAGCGGTGGCGACTGCGCATCAACGCCGAAGTCGAGGTGGAGACGTGATCCCGCGCGACTACATCACCGAGTGGCGAGCCCGGGCACCCTGGGTCCAGGACGCTCAGGTCGAGCAGGACCTGGTCGTCGCCCGGGCTCTGATCGCACTCTTCTCCCAAGCGGCGGTGGCCAGCGAGTTGGCGTTCCGCGGCGGGACTGCGCTCTACAAGCTCTATCTGACGCCGCCCGCGCGATACTCGGAGGATATCGATCTGGTGCAGACCACCCCCGGACCAATCGGTCCGGTCATGAGCGGCGTCCGGGAGGCTCTGGATCCCTGGCTCGGCAAACCGAAATGGAAGCAGACCGAGGCCCGGGTCACGTTCATCTACCGCTTCGCATCCGAGGATGCGCCGCCCTTGCGGCTACGCCTGAAGGTCGAGATCAGTTCGCGGGAGCACTACTCCGTCTTCGGGCTCGTGAGAATCCCATTCACCGTAACGTCGCGCTGGTTCAGTGGAATCGCCGATATCGTGACCTACGAACTCGACGAGTTGCTAGCCACCAAGCTGCGGGCGCTCTACCAGCGCAGGAAGGGGCGGGACCTGTTCGATCTCGCCACCGCACTAGACCGAGCCGCGGTCAACCCCGCCCGCGTGGGGGAGGCGTTCGCGGAACACATGGCGCGCACCGATGGGCCCGTAAGGCGCGCGACATTCGAACGAAACCTCGCGGCCAAGGTTCGTGACCCGCAGTTCGCCGCCGACATCGGTCCCCTGCTCGCGCACGGCTACTCGTGGGATTTGGAAGCGGCGGCGCAGAAGGTCAGGACCCGGCTCATCTCGCACCTGCCGGGCGCTCCCGGGAGGCGCCAGGAGTAACGGGGACGCCCGGTAGGCGCGGCGTTGCGTCCTACCGCGACTCTCCCAGGTTCACCGGCTCCGGGTCCACGAGCTTCACCACGTAGAGTCCCGAATTCCGAGGGATTGGTCGCCCCAGATGCCCTCACCGAAGCGTCGCAGCATCCACATTCGCCCCGGCATATCTCTCGACGCGGGGTCGATGACGAAACTTGTCATCTCTCCTGACTAGGGTTCGTTTCTCATGAGACACCGGATACTCTAGGTCGGAGTGACCCGGATCCTCCATTTCGCCGATCTACACCTCGACTCCGTTTTCGCCTGGGCTGGCGGGGCCGCGATCGTACGTCGCGAGAACCTGCGCAAGACGCTTCGCAACATTGTCGACCTAGCCAAAGAAGTCGAGAGCGACGCTCTCTTCTGTGGCGGGGACCTTTATGAGCACGACCGGGTCACTCCCGACACCGGCGAGTTCCTACGGGCTACCTTTGCGGCGCTTGACCCGATGCCGGTGTTTCTCGCCCCTGGGAACCACGACTGGTACGGCCCAGAGAGCTTGTACGCGTTGGTCAAGTGGACCCCGAATGTCCATGTGTTCAGAGAGCCACGCTTCACACCAGTGTCCCTGGCTGACGGCTTGACACTTTGGGGGGCAGCTCATCAGGCACCAGCAAACACCGATAACTTCCTCGACGGATTCAATGTTCGCGGACCGGAGACACATGTCGCGCTGTTCCACGGAGCAGAGAAATCTTGGTTGACGCAGCAGGGTGAGGGCAAGCTTCCCCATGCACCCTTCGACACTACAGACATTGAGGCTGCCGGGTTTTCCCACGCCTTCCTCGGCCACTATCACCGTCCCCGCGACGCTGAACGCCACACATATCCCGGCAATCCCGATCCGCTCGAGTTCGGGGAAGACGAAGAGCGTGGCCCAGTGATCGCCACGATAGACGTGGACGGGAAGATTAGCCGCGAGCGTCGACGGGTTGCGGTCACGGAAACACACGACATCGTGCTTGACATCACGGGATGTACGAATCGCCAAGACGCTCGAGACCGATTGGCCGCCCAAGTCCACGAAATGACTGGCTTCGCACGACTCACAGTTCAAGGGGAGTGGGACCCCACCATGGACCTCAGCGCGTCCGATCTTGGCGACACTCTGGACTGTTTCCACGCCGTTCAGATTCGTTTCGGACAGATCCATACTGCCTACGATGTCGAATCGCTAGCCAAGGAGCCCACCGTGCAGGGGCAGTTCGTGCGGGATGTCATCAGTGACAAACTGCCTCCGGACGAAGAGCGGCGGGTGCTAATGACGGGACTGCGGGCGCTTGGGGGACGCGTGGATCTCGAAGTCCTCTGATGTACTTCGAATCGGTCACCTGCCGGGCATTCGGACCTTTCCGCAACCGCACTCTCTCGCTTAAGCCGGGGATGAATGTGATCTTCGGTCCCAACGAAGCAGGAAAATCAACTTGGCAGGCAGCAATCACCGCCGGGCTCTGTGGGCGGCGTCGAGGACCAGGCACGACCAAGCAGGACCGCGCGTTCGCCGAGCGCCATCGTCCTTGGGACGACCCTAGCGAATGGGCAATAACTGCCGTAATCCACTTAGCCGACGGTAGGCAGATCGAGCTTTCCCATGACCTCGCAGGCGGCGTGGACAGTTCGGCTCGCGATGCCCGGTACGCCAACCGAGACTTGTCGAACGAGATCATGAACGATGGTGGACCCGATGGCGCGAAGTGGCTGGGGCTCGACCGCAGGTCATTCCAGAGCGTTGCGTGCGTTCGGCAGTCGGAACTTCTCAGCATTCTCGATGATGCTGAGGCACTACAAAGAGACATCCAGCGCGCCGCTGCAACCGCGCGCACCGACGCGACCGCTAGCGACGCAGTAGGCCTTCTGCAGGAGTTTCGGCGCGAACACGTCGGTACGCCCCGCTCGCCGACGAAACCGCTCCGACGCTCTGAGGCCGCAGTGAAGACTGCCCAGGAGGCACTCGCCGACGCTGAGGACAAACACGCGTCATATCGTGCCCGGCGCCGCAAGATCGATGCGCTGGAACGAGAAGTGATCGGGGGAGACACGCGGGTCGCCGTGGCGCTTGCGGTCCAGGCCAGCGCCCGAGCCGCCGCCGCCAGTAAGCGACACGCCGAAGCCTGCAAACTGAATGATTGCTTTCCGGACGGTCCCCCGCGAGAGCCGCCGGAACGGGACGAACTCGCTCAGCGGATCGCGGCGGCTCTCCGGCAATGGCGAACATTGCCACCTACTCTCCCGGAAGCTGGGCCAACCGCGCTCGAGATCGAAGAACAGATCGCCGAGTTGGAAGCTGAGGAGAACGCGCTTCTTGCGGTCCAGGCACAGCATCGGCTAGTCGATGCAGAACAGCGTCTAGCTCAAGCCCGACAGCTCGCCATCAACTTTCCCAATGAACGACGTCCGGTGGCGCCGTCCGAGGACGTGGACCTCGCGCGGCGGGTCGCATCGGCGCTCGAGAAATGGGACGACCGGCCTACCTGGCAGGCACCGTCTAGCCCATCCGCGGACGAAATGGAAGCGGACCTCCGTGTCATCGACCTTGAGGAAGCCCAGCTCACCGGGACCAGCTCGGCCGTTGAGGTTCTGCGCAGCACCTCTCGGATCGGTCTCGCTGCCTTCCTCGCCGCTGAGTTGTCGCTCGCGCTAGTGCGAACTGTCTTGTCCTGGACTGCGTTCTCTGCACTCCTTCTCGCGGGAGTCTGGTGGTCTATTCGGGCCCTTGCGAAACAGGCCGCAATCCGTCGCCGGCAGCAGACAGAACTCGTCGAGAAGCGGCGCCAGCTAGAGCGGGCGATCACCACCTGGCAACTCGACGACCGCGAACGAGAGGAGGATCGCAAGCGGCTGAATCAAGCGGAACACGAAGTCCGTCAAGCCAGAGAGGATCTTGGCATCGCTGCGGAAGACCTGGACACTATCGTTGAGACAGCTCGGAAGTGGCAAGCTCGGCGGAGCAAAGAACTCGTTGAATTCAGCCAGCGTACCGATGATTGGGACTCACTACAGCGGCTGCTTGGAGGACGTTCGCTCGCGTCACTCGTCACCGCTACGACCGAATTGAAGAAGGAAGTGATAGAGCGGGCGGCGGCGGTCGGCGAACCGCTGCTTGCCGCTGCCCGGCAGAGGAACATCTCCTCTGAGGATCTGGCTGAAGTCCGGCATCAAGCCGACGAGGAACGGGGCAGACTACGGACCGCCCTCGGACACCGCCAAGCAGAAGAGCGCACTCATTCGCAGCGAACGAAACAACGTGAGGCAGCCATTGCCGCACTCGCCACTGTGGCGCGCGACGCCGGAGTCAATGGGGACGAACCGCACGATCAGGTTGACCGGCTCGACGAATGGCTGGAGCACCGCCGCGGAGAAAGGCAAACGCTCGAGCAAAAGACCAAGGAGTGGGATCGTCTTCAGCAATTGCTTGGCGATTCGTCGCTCAACGAATTGGGCCATATCGCTGCGGAGCTAACCGAGACTGCACGCTCGCGGTCGGCCAGAGTTGCACCGGAAACGCTGGCAGAAGCCATCGAGCGCGGAACCACCGAATCCGAGATTGCCGAACTGCGGTCCGATGTCGAAGAAAAGAAAGAAGAACTTCAGAGATCGCTGGGTGAGATCCGCGAATTCCGGTCGACTCTGCCGGATTTGGCGCAGGCTACCGAAGCACTCACCGCTGCCGAGGCCGAGCGTGCCCGTGTGGTGCAACTCGACTCGATACTTGAGAAGACGATCAACTACCTAAGGGCTGCCGAAGATCGTGTACATCGTGACCTTGCGCCGGTCCTACAGCAGGGCGTTCTCCACAAGCTGTCGCACGTGACAGGCGGGCGCTATGTCAACTGCCGCGTAGACCCCGAGGCCTTGACAGTTGAGGTCTCCGGTCCCGATCGGCCTTGGCGTCCTGCCAGGAACCTCTCGCACGGCACCGCTGAGCAGATCTACCTCCTGCTTCGTCTTGCCCTAACGCAGCACTTAGGGAAGCCCGAAGAACCCTGTCCACTGATCCTCGACGACCCGGTCGGAGCCAGCGATGAAGACCGCCGGAGCGTCCTTCTGGAGACTCTACTGGCGATCAGTAACGAGTGTCAGGTGATTGTCTTTAGTCACGACAGAGGCGTACGGGAGTGGGCGAAGAGACGCCTGACGTCCCCGCGTAACCAGTTGGAGCACCTCGATGCCGCTGGCGTCCAGGTGTGAACGGTCCTGCTTTCCTACTGCGGCGCGCCGAGGTTGACCAGTTCCGGCCCCACTAGCTTCAGCGCCCACAGGCCCGAGTGGTCGATTCCTATGGTGGAAGGTACGGAGTACTGCCAAGCCTCCGAGGATCCCCGAATGTCACAAGGCTAGCTCGTACCACGATCGGCGGTCCCACCGAGCGCAGCGTCCAGAGCAAGCTGAAGTCTTCTGTTTTCGATCCGTAGTCGAGTCATTTCCTCGTCCAGCTCTTCCAAGTCGTCCTCGGTCTCCCTCCCATCCGCATTCTGCGCACGAATCCAGTCATGCCTTTCCCTCATGAACTGAGTCAGGCGTTCCTCAAACTGGCTGACCTCCATTTCGTCGTCCGATGACACCACCTGTAAGTCCCTGCGTAGTGCCTCGACGACCGTGCCGGGCGTGTGTCCCTCGCTTCCGTCCGCAGGAAAGAATGATGACGTGTCACGGCACTGCTTGACGTAGCCTGTCAGTACACCGACGAGGGCAGTCTCCCCGACCAAACATGCCTGGGCAACCGCACCATCCAGCCATGCCTGATCATCCTTGTCCAAGTCTGCGTTCTCTGATGCATCCAGAAGTTCTTCAATGAACTTTGCATAGGCCTTGATCTTAAAGTCAAAGAGTTTCGTACGAAATTCTTTCTGCGTCTCGAATCGCGATTGATAGTGGATCGTCACTCCTACAGAAGCGACGACTAAGACGACACCAAGAACTGCGGCGAGGATTTCCGTAGTGAAATCCGTAATCTCCCTTGCAAACATTGCATGAAGCAAGAGACCAACGGTGAAACAGAGTGCTACAACGAGGCTGATGACAACGAAACTAGTAAACGATGCGTTATTCATGACCGCAACTCACCTTGTCGTGAGAGTACCGAATGGTGGGTTTGCTGCGGTTTCGGAAAGGCACCGCGGCATCACTGCGGCTCGCCCAGGTTCACCGGCTCCGGATCCACCAGCTTCACCGCCCACAGGCCCGAGTGGTGGTCGGCGACGAAGATGTTCCCCTTGTAGGGCTGCGGTCCCCAGACCATTGGCGCGTTCGGGATGAAGCTCTCGGGGTCCTGCGGCCAGAAGACCGCGATCTCGCGTCCCTGGCGGTAGAGGTCGCCGCGCAACTCGCCCGAGATGTCCACCACCCGCAGGCCGCCGTTGTAGTAGCCGATGTAGAGGATGTCGTCCTCGATCCACAGGTTGTGGGTTCCCGCCTCGGGCACCTGGTAGCGCGCCACCTCGCGGGCGTCCTCCCACTCGTCCCACTCGTAGATGTGGATCCAGCCCGCCGCCCGGTCGGGAGTATCCGACTCGCCGATCGTCTGGTAGGGGAACGCCTCGTCTCCCCCGATCATCAGGAACTTGCCGGTCGACTGGCTCCGGTAGGGATAGGCGGCGTGGTTCCAGCCGCTCGGGGACGGCGCGCTCCCGAGCATTACCGGGTTGTTCGGGGCGCCGCCCTGGCCGCCGCCGCCAACGTCGACCGCAACGATCCCGTCGTCCCAGTTGGACGAATAGGCGATCCCGTCCACGACCCAGACGTCATGGATGGAGTGGCCGGGGGTGTCCAGTTCGAAACGCCCCACCCGGTACGGGTTCTCCGGGTCCTCGGCGTTCAGGATGTCGAAACGGCGTCCCGCCGAGAGCGCGTAGATGTGGTCCTCGGCGATGAAGACGTTGTGGACCCCGCCGGTGAGCTGGTCGTCGTAGCGGGCGATCACCTGCACCCCGCTCTGGGGATCGCTCACGTCGAGGATCACGAGACCGTTCCGCCGGTTGGAAGCGCCTTCCCGGCTGATGACGCAGAACTTCCCGTCCTCGGAGACCTTTACGTCGTTCACTGTCCGGGCGTCCACCCGAACGGTGTCGATGAGCGACATCGCCGCGGGGTCGGTGACGTCCCAGAAGTAGGCGTGGCCGTCGGCGCCCCAGGTACCGGTCACCGCGTAGTCCCGGCCGTCGGTGCCCTCCCAGACCCAGAGATCCGAGGTGTAGCGGTCGCGGACGGGGCCCTGCCCCACGATCTCGACGTCCTTCCGCACCTTCCGGGACGTCACCGCCACGGTGGCGCTCGCCGACGTCGTGAACCCGTCGGCGATCACCGTGTGGGTCCCCGAACGCTCGGCCACAAAGGCGCCGTCGGCGTCCACCTGCCCGATGGCGCCCGGCGCCACGATCCCGTCCGCCGGCACCCCGAGGGTCGCGAACTGGACCGGGTAGTCGGGGACTTCGTTCCCCGCGGCGTCGGTCACCTTCGCCTTGAAGAAGACCACGTCGCCAGTGCGGATCGCTTCGTCCGGCGCCCCGGTCAGCGTGATGGAGGCGACCGGGTTGGCGAGCACCTCGATCGCGGTGTCGCTCGACGCTTCCTCGGCGGAGACGGTGATGGTCGTCCGTCCCGCTCCGGTCAGGGCGAGCGTCCCGAAGGCGTCCACGCTCGCCACCGACGGATCGGCGCTGCTCCAACGCACCTCGACGTCGCTGCGGTCCGCGCCCGAGATGTCGGTGACCGTCGAACGCAGCCCGATCTCGGTGCCGGCATAGAGGTGCCCCGGCAGGTTGGCGACCTCGACCGTGGCCACCGGCGGGTTGGGGATCGTCACCGGGATCTCCACCATCACCGCGGGCTCGGCCCGGCGGTCGGTGTCCTCGGGATCCTTCGGGACCATGGCGATCAGGGTGTGCTCGCCGGGCCGGAAGGCCTCCACGATCCCGGCGGGGTTCACGCCCACCGACCGGCGGCGACGCGAGAAGAAAACCACGGTCCGGTCCATGGCGTTGCCGTCGGCATCGCGGACGTCGGCCTCGAGGGTGGCCGTCGATCCCACCTCGAGCGTCAATTCGCTCGGGGTGATGACGAGTTCGGCGGGCTCGGGGCCGGCTGCCTCCTCGGCTTCCTCCTGGGCGAACGCCGGGAGGGCGAGCAGGAGGACGACGGCGGCCGCCACGGGGATGGGTTGAGGGCGGAAAGTACGGGTCATGGAGCGCGGTCCCTCCGTGCACGGGAATATACGCCCGGCGGCCGCTAGGGCAGCTTCGCTTCGACT
>JAPPKV010000449.1 GCA_028819775.1 Gammaproteobacteria bacterium
GGTGTAGTTAGCGCCGGCGTAGGTCTCGGGCTGCTCGAGTTCGTCGTTGGGTGGGAGAGCCGCCGCGTAGGCCGCCAAGCCGTCGGCGGCGGCGAAGGCCGAGCGGTAGAACTCGCGATTGCGCGCCTGGGTCGGCAGTAGCTCGCCTTGATCGACGAGCCTTTGCGCCGCCTGGGCGCGACGGGACTCCAACGCCGACCAATCCGCATCGCTGACATAGCGCAGGTCCGCGTTCCAATGGGGGATCTGCGGCGTCGCGATGTTGCGCAACAGGTCGGGATTGTTCATGCGCGTGAACCGGGCGACGCCACCGGTTTCGGAATACCCGCCGAAACTGAGATAGGGCACCGACAGATCGGGTGCGTAGTGGCCTGCGAGCAGGGCCGTGGCGGTCGGGTAGCCCTCGGATGTGCGTCCGCTCCAGTTGTGCACCACGCCTACGGTGTGGGAATTCGTCTGTGCATCGACGCCGTTGACGACGAGCATGCGCTCGTAGTACTTCTCGAAGAACGCCTCGTTGTTCGCGAAAGGCGCGTAGGCGATGTTGCCCGCTTCATGGACTTCCGCCCGTTGCGCCCAGTTGTTGATGATGGGCTCGCCCGAGACGTTCACCTTCGGGTCGCAGAAGCTCGTGGGGTCCCAGCCGCCGTTCGCCTGCACGAATACGTACAGCTTGCCCGCGTCGTCGGCGGCGCTTGCCAACGGCAGGCGGAAGCCCATCGCCGCCGCGCCCGATGCCCCGAGCATGCCTTTCAGGATGGTTCGTCGGTTCATCGGCACGCTGGCGCTCATAGGTACAGGTACCGGTAGTCCATCAAGAGGTACGTCAGCACGACGCTCCAACTCCGCACTACCGCGGCGCTGTCGTACGGGGCGGCTTCGTCGTAGAGGATCTGGTTCACCCGGGGCCAGTCCCAACCGTAGTAGCTTCCCCAGTCCCTCTCGTGCTTGATGAGCACATCATCGGCAATGCCGTCGAAGTAGCGGATATCCGAACCCCAGTTGCAGGCGGTGTCGAAGAACCAGTTGTTGTTCGTCTCGCGTCGTCGTTTCCAGACGTCGATGAACAGTCCGTACGCATCTTCAACCTCCGGCGACTCGGCGCTGACGTCGATGCCGAGGAGCTTGTCGTAGAGTTCGACGAGTTTGTTGCGGATGGCCCGTGAACCGGCGGATGTCTCCGTGCTCGATTCGACGGCCACGTCCAGGAACGGCAACTGGCCACCGGCCAGGTCCGCCCAGGCGATGACCTTCACGTCGTGTACGCCGCCCCGAGGAATCTCCAACGGGATTCGCAATTCGCAGGGCTGCCACAGGGCCCGGTGGTCGGGTTCTTCCGATCCGTCGCTGCTCTCGCTGGAGCCGCAGCCCCCTTCGAGATCCTCGAATTCGACCCGCTCCACGATGGCCCCGTTCGAGTCGACGACCTCCAAGGCGTCCAGGCGCACGTTGCGATCCGCCCCCGAGTCCTCGTTGTAGTAGTCGTTGGGGAACGACAGCCAGACCGTATTCGTGCCTGCCGGAAGATGGCCGTTTACGACGAGCGTCTCCCGCTCGTCGAAGGACTCGGCCTCGATGGAGAACGAGCCGCCAGTCTCCGCCACGGGCGAGACGTTCTTGTGGATGCCGCCGAACAGACGGCGATCCTCGTCGGGCAGCAGGTAGAACTCGCGGAACACGATGGGACAACTCGACTCCACGGCGTGGGTTCTAGCTACGCTCGCCATAACCGATGTCAAGTCCCGGGATCGGTCGGTGATGCCGTCCGAGTCAATGCCGCCGTAGAGCAGTCGGTAACCCCGCACGTCGGCCAGCGCATTGGTGTGCTGGCGGAACGGTCGGGCGCTGGGGTGCTCCCACCGGCCCCATTGGAATCCGGTAATCGTATCGGTCTTGTGCGCCAATTCCTCGGGCGTCAGCAATCGACTGATGCCGGCGTGGGCCAGTGCGGCGCGCTGGATGGCGGATGACTCGCCGTCGATGGCTTCTGCGCGGAACCAGTCGGAAAGCGCGATCTCGACGAACAGGTCCTTCAGGTTGTAGGGCTCCCCGTCGTCGAAACCGTCTCGGAAGCCCTCCGCGAGGGCCCGAACGTGTGCGGCCTGGGCGCTGGCGGCGAGCAGACGGGCGTCGAAGTCGGCGTCGTGCTCATCCTGGGGCGACTCGACCACGTCACGGCCCATGATCGCCGGCCACCAGAACTTCACCGTGGCTTCCGCGAAACGCGGGTCGTCTGCGATGTGCCTGGCGAGCCATTGCAGACCCGTCGCCGAATCGGCCAACGATTCCCCGTTGAAGCCGGGCTCGCGCATGTCGCGGTACCACGTGTCACCCGTCCGATAGGGCGACGCCGCGATCTCGAGTTTGGCCAACTCGTCGCCGGCTTGGTCCGCCCAGGCGGTGACCACCGCCTCGTAGGTGCCAACGGCCGGAATCTCCACGTCGACGCGAACCCCGCACCCGTTCAGGATGACCCAGTGGTCCGCATTCCCGCCGTCTTCCGCGGCGACTGCCTCGCCGCAGGTTTGGTTCTCCAAGGCAGCGAGGTCGGCCTCGAACACGACGTTGCCCACCGCGTCCCGGAGTTCGAGGGTGTCCAGCCGTAGGTTGCGATCATCGCCGTCTTGCCAGTAGTCATTGGTGAAGGCGATGTACACCCGAGACTCGCCGTCGAGCTCGACGGGGGCAGTGACGGTCTGCCGATCATCGTACGAAGCGGCCTCGATCTCGAACTCTTCGCCAACCGGGTTTTTGTAGAACCCGTCCAAGGAGTCCAGTCCGCCCGGTTCGTCGCGGTACAACCCGATGTCGCCGTAGTTCTGGAACGCGCCCGCCGCTGGATCGAGAACGGTATGGCAGACCGTGCAATTGGCGTTCTTCATGGTCGGGTTGTTCGTATCCGCGAGCGCGACTGGGTCCGTTGTCCGCGAGGCGGCGTTTTCGATGTCGACGCCAAGGAAGTGGTAGTAGGCCCATCGGGCTCTCGCCCGGTTGCGGTTGGTCGCCGTGGTCGGGTAGCGCTTCAGGAACACCAGGGTGTTGAGGACCCCGGCGTGGGGAATCGACATCTTGCCTTCCCCGGGCGAGAGAATCCTGAGGCCGATGTTGGGCTCGAATCGGGCGCGGTAGCCGGCCTGGTGCGTGAGGTAGTCCGTGATCTCGGCTGGCCGGAAGTCGTGAACGTCATCCGGGTGATCGACGGCGCCCTTGCCCGTGTAGGACTCCTTCGCCAACCGGTTCGCCATGACGTAGTCCGCAGTGAGCACTTCGGTGTAGGGCAGATCGTTTTCCACGACGTGGGCGATCAGCTCGAGCGGTGCGCGGGCGACCCCGTACTGAACGGCGTTGTGCCACTCGTTGAACTCCCGGTGTGCCCCGTTGTTGACCGCCGCGCCGCGCAGTCGGTAGTACTTGTTGTCGAAGTGAAAGAAGTGGCCGCGGTTTTCCAACGTGTTCTCGGCCACGTACCGGTCGGTAAGCAGGCGGTCGTTCGCCCCCCGGAGCAGGAACTCGTGGAATCGCGGCCCTGCCATCAGGTTTCGAATCGCTTCGCGCAGCACGTCATCGGTACCCGGTTCGATGAAGTCGTACTCGGCCGCCGTGGGTATCCGGCCGGCGAGGAGCAACGCCGCGCGACGCAGCACCGTGCGTGGGGAAGCCATCGCGACGGCATCGAAGAGCGTCTCGGCCGATGCCGATACCGCCGCCGCCTCGCGTCCAAGGAGGTCGAGGAACCAGGCGACGTTCTCGAAGTCCTTCGAACCGCGCGGAACCTGTTCACCCCCGCCGTGACCGATGCCCTGGATCTTCTCGAGCACAAGTGCGGCGCCGTCTTCCACCGTCGCGACGAAGTTCTTGATGGCCTGCAGGTTCAAGGCGCGATGGTCGGAGTTCGCCGTCGAGACGAACACCAGTCGGGTGGTGCCGGAAGCGCCGCCCTCGACATGGCAGTTGACGCATTTCGACTCCAGAACGGGCGCGGCGACCAAAGCGTCGAACACCTCTGTCGACGTTTCGTTCGCACCGCGCACCGGGGCCGTGGACAGGTTGGTCAGATGACCCGTGGGGCTCGCGAGCAGGCTCATCACCATGATCGGCTGCGCGGATCGGACGTTGAGCTGCCATTTGCCCTCGCCGTCGCCCAACGCGCCTTCGAGCCAGTCGGCGCCTGACTCGAGTTGCTGAGCGGTAATCGTCCGGGATTGCCCGCCGGGAACCGTTAGCCGCACGTCGGTGTTCGGTGTAGTGCCGTTCCCGTCGATGCCCGTGATGACGATGCCCGTCGGCTGGTCACCTGCGTTGACGAGACGAAGTTGACTGACCTGGTCCAGGTTGCTGCCGGGATTGAACACCGCGACCCGGTGGCGGACCCCGATGCTTGGCGCGACATCGTGCATCGCCGTAAGGAACCCCTCGGTCGTTCGGACATACGCCAGCACCTCGACGTCGAGGTCGCTTGTCATGGCGAGTCGCCAGTCGCCTTGACCTGACCCGACGCCGCCGGAAAGCCCCTTGCCGGGATTGCCGGTCTCGAGGTCGTCGGAGTTGAAGTGCGCCACCGCGTTGGCGCCGAGCGACAACGTGATCTCGTCGTAGTCCCAGTCGGAATCATCGAATGCCCGGATGCGAATATCGCCCGGTTCATCAGAGCGATTGATGACCCGGACGAAGCCCTGACGGTCGCCGCCGGCGGCCGGGAACAGTGGCACCGCGTGGCGGTCACCCACCGCGTCGGGGGGCGTGGTGGAGAGATTGGACAGGTGCCGGGTGGGACTCTCGAGCAGGCTCAGTACCTCGACCGGCTGCGCCGACTCGATCAAGAGCTGCCACTTGCCCGTGCCGTCGCCGAGTCCATTCCAGTCGCTGGTGCCGGCCTCCAGTTGTTCGGCGTCGAGCGTCTGCGCCGCACCGGGCGGGATGTGGATACGAATGATCGTACTGGGCGAGTAGCCGCCATCATCGACGCCACGGATGGTCACCTGGGCTTCCGATTCACCCAGGTTGACGACTCGCAATCGGCTTACCTGGTCGCGGTTGCTCGCCGGATTGAAGGTCGGCACGCGATGTACGCCGTCCTCGGACCGGACGACGTCGTGCATTGCCGTCAGGAAGCCGTCGGCTGTGCGCACGTAGGCCAGCACCTCGATGTCGAGGTCGCTTTCCATCGCAAGCCGCCAGTCGCCGACGCCCGACCCCGCGCTTCCCGACAGGCCCTTGGCGGTGTTGCCCCGTTCGAGATCGCCCGAGTTGAAATGCACGGCCTCGCGCGCACCGAGGGCGAGCGTGACCGGGTGGGCGATGCGACCGGAATCGTCGACGGCGTCGATACGAACTTCGCCGGACATGGGCGAATGGTTGATGACGCGGACAAAGCCCTCCCGGACGTTGTCGGATGCGGAGGGGAAGAGCGGCACGCCGTGGGTGGCGGCTGAATCCCCCGAAGAGGCCCCGGTGCTCCCGGCCGCACCATGCAGGGGGGTGGTCTTTGCGGCCGCCGCCAGCGGGCTGACCGAACGAGGTTTGCCGCCACGGGCAGGCTTCCATTGCGACGCCGCGGTGGTCCGCGCGTGAGCCCTCGCCGCTACGCCTGCCTGGTCGGCCGCACCCGAGTGGTCCCGGAAGGGTCCCGACGACGGGACGGGACACATCAATGCCGCGTTCGGTTGGATCGGCGTGGAGGCGAAGAGCGTATCGTGGACGCCGGGATGCGTCGGCATCGAACGCGGCCACGGCGCAAGATCTTCATGAACGGTTAGTGGAAACGGCTGGGTGATTCGCCAGGCCTCGGGTCCCGGCGAGTCGACGAGCCAAGCATTGGCGGCTTGCTCGGGATCAGCCGCGAGGGACGCAGCAACCACTCCGCCGGTCGCAGCCGCCACCAGCGTGCACCACAGAAATTCGTGGAACCGGTTCATGTTCCCTTCCGACTGCGGACTCTATCAGCCAGGGGGGAGCCGTGCTACATGGTCCGGGCGGCGCTGGCTACAATCGCAATGTGCGTGGCGGCATCGGTTGCGTCGATGGCTGAGCCGGCGAGGCTCGCGAGATACCAAGGGCGGCGAGGGGTCGCGCCGGACGCCCAGCGCGCGAGGGGCGCGGCTGCATTGGGATGGCTCTTCCTGTTTGTCAGTGTGATTGCCGGTGCAGCGGACCCAGCCCACGACACCCTCCGCGACAAGCTTGCGGCGGGCGACTACTCCCGTCGTGGCGCCGACACGTGCCTGGGTTGCCACGACGAGGAGGAACCGTTCCCGACCCTCGACGTGTTCGTCACCGTGCACGGGCATCCCCAAGTCGACGGCTCGCCGTTCGAGATGGACCCGACCGCCGAACTTCCTGCCGGCTTGCAGTGCGAGGCATGCCACGGCCCCATCGGGGACCACGGGCGGCAGATCCTGCCTGACGGCGTGGCTCGCGAGCCGATACTCAACTTCGGCGAACGGGGCAACGCCGAGGCGTCGTTGCAGAATGACCTGTGCCTGGAATGCCACCGGACCTATGAACGAATGCGTTGGGAGGGGAGTGCGCATGAACTTGCCGGGATGGCGTGTGCCGACTGCCACCGTATCCACGCCGAGACCGATGCGGTCCGATCGATGTCCTGACAGAACGAAACCTGTTGGGGCTGCCACCGTTCGGTCGCTGCGGACGCGTTGAAGCGTTCGGCCCACCCGCTGCGCGACGGGCAACTCGTCTGCCGCGACTGCCACGATCCGCACGGCACGGACAACGACAAACTCAACGTCGAGGCAACCGCCAACGAGACCTGCGTCAAGTGCCACGCGGAACTGCGCGGGCCGCACCTCTGGGAGCACCCGCCGGTCGTCGAGGACTGCACGATCTGTCACGTCCCGCACGGGTCCAACCAGGCCGCCCTGCTCGTGCGCAGGCCGCCTCAGCTTTGCCAGGCCTGCCACTCGTCGGTAGGCCACCGCAGCTTTGCCCAGGGCCCTGATCAACTGCCGCCTCGGCCCACGTCGGAGTTTCTGCTCGCCAAGGCATGCCTCAACTGCCATGCCGAGGTCCACGGCTCCAACCATCCTTCGGGCAACCTGTTTCGACGATGAGGCGCCGAACGACGGGTAGCACGGCTTGGGCGACTGCGGTCCTCGCGGTTGCCTTGAACGCCCCCGGCGCGGAGGGCCCGTTCCAGCCTAACTACACGAAAGTGAACACCGAACGCTGGCGCTGCCGGCTGTGCCCGTTCGAGTTGGCATCCACCAAGGAAGCGATCTGGACTGCGGGGGTTGTCCACGTCGCCGACGCCAGTGCCCGGTTCGGTCGCGACAGCGGATTGGACGAAGCCGGGGCGCGCGCGGATCTGAACCTCCGTTACCGGCGTCGCAGCGAAAACGGCCGGATGACCGATGTCGCCGCACGCCGACTGGGACTCGACTCCCGTGCCGCGACCATCGCCATCCACGGAGATCGCAGCACTGCGCGTCTCGACCATCGAGAGATACCGCGCAACGTGTCGGCCAACGGCGTGACGCCGTTCGCGGGCGTTTCGTCACTGACGTTGCCGGGCGACTGGCAGCGGGCGTTCGATACGGCGCGAATGACCGGCCTCGAGAAAAGCATCCGCTTCGACCACGGCACCCGGCGCCGCCTGACTTCGGCGCGAGTCCGGGTGAAGCCGAAGCCCGATTGGTGGTTGCAGGCCGCCTATTCGCGGGAGACGAAGTCCGGCACCGGTGAGACATTCGCGGACTTCCTCTACCAGTCGACGGGACTGCCCAAGCCGGTGGGGTTCCTTACCGAAGAACTCGTGGCGAGTGCCGGGGTTCAACGCGCCGCCTTTGCGCTGGCCACGGAGTTGCGCAACGTGAGGTTTCGCAACCGGCATCGTTCGCTCGACTGGCAGAATCCCTGGCGGGGGTCCTTGCTGGGGGGTCGCAAGTCGCTGGCGCCGAACAACGACGCCCGTTCGGCATCGCTGGTCTCTAGGGTGGCCTTTGGCCAGCGTGCTGCTGCCCATGCCACGCTGACCTGGGGTGAGGCCCGTCAGGACGACCTCTTCGAGCCGTACACGACGAACCCGCGACTCGGGACCGCTGCGCTCCCGGCAAACAGTCTCGACGGGCGCGTACGATCGTTTGCCGGCACGTTCACGGTTGTCGCCCGGCCCACCGACCGGGTGCACCTGGTCGTTAGGCACCGACAACGCGAGCGCGACAACCAAAACGCCACAATGACATTCACGCCCGTACGGGGGGATGCATTCTCTCTGGGCGCGGTGACCAGCCGTGCCCTTGATGTGGACCGGACCACGACGGAACTCGGCGTGAGGTACCGGGTGGCACCCCGGGTCGGACTTGGTTTCTATACCGACTCGAGCCGCGTTCATCGCGACCCGGCGGAGGTGGCCACGAACGAGGAACGCCGCCATCGCATCGAACTTGGCGTGAACGGCTGGCGCGGAATCCGAGCCAAGCTGATGTACGCCGAAGCGGATCGCGGGGCATCCGAGTTCCGGCGCATCACGACGAACAACCCACAGACCCGACGCTACCACCAGGCCGCCCGGGAACAGCGGACCTACCGGGCGAGGGTCGGCTACGAGTGGGAACGGATCGGCGCGTTCGTCGGACTCGTCGCCGAGTGCCGCCGGAACGCCTACCTTGAGTCCGCGCTGGGCCTTGAACGGGATGCGAATTGCACGCGCGGCGGCGACGTGACCTACACGCCGTTGCCGGACGTGTCCATTGCGGCCTTCTACTTCGAGCAGGAAACGAACGCCGCGACGGCTGGCCGGGTGGGCTTCACGGGATCCCCTTGGCGTTACTCGACCGTTGATGCGGTGGATACGGCGGGATTGAGTCTCGACATCGGGGGGCTAGCCGATGCCAGGCTCGGACTGTCGGTCGACTACGTTAGGTCTCTGGGCACGGGCGCCTACGCCACCGAACTGGCGGGCGAGTCGCTGCCGTTCCCGGATCTGGTCTCGGACCACGCCTCCGTCGATATCCACGCGCGGTACCAATGGCGCGAGCAGAGCGCGTTCGTCCTGCAACTGCGCTACGAACGCTATCGGGG
>JAPPKV010000220.1 GCA_028819775.1 Gammaproteobacteria bacterium
TGTTCTCGCCCACCACCACGGCGTCGTCCACCACGATGCCGAGCACCATGATGAGCGCGAACAGCGACACCATGTTGATGTTGACGGCGAGGAAGTCGAACAGGAGGAACGCGCCAAGGAAGGAAATGGGGACACCCATGGCGACCCACATGGCGAGACGCAGGTCGAGCATGACGACGAGGAACAGGAACACCAGCGCGAACCCCAGCACCCCGTTGCGCACCAGCAGGTTCAGGCGGGCGGCGAGGATGGCCGTCTGGTCCTCCCAGATCGCGACGTCGATGCCTGGCGGCGGCCGGTAGGTCGAGAGCAGGTCCTTGATCGCGTCCGCGATCACCAATACGTCTTCGGCCTCGGACTTCTGGACCCGGACGAAGACGCTCTGCCGGCCGTTGTACTCGTTCAAGAGATCCACGTCGGCGAAGCCGTCGCGTACTCTGGCGACGTCGCCTAGGCGCAGGATGGTCCCGTCGGGACGCGCCCGCAGGACGATGTCCTCGAACTCCTCGCCGCGCTCGCGTTTGAGGTTGGTGCGCAGCAGGACGTCGCCCGCGTCGGTGCGCAGTTCGCCGGACGACAGGTTGAGCGACGAGCGGCGAATGGCCGCGGCCACGTGATCGATGGTCAGGCCGTAGCGCCTGAGATCCTGCTCCCGCACCTCGATGGCGATCTCGTAGTCCCGGGCACCGGACAGGGACACCAGCGAAACCGCGGGCAGCGAGAGGAGCGCTTCCTCGAGATCCTCGGCGCCGAGGCGCAGTTCCGCCTCGGACAGTTCGGAGGACACAACCAGCGTCATGACGTCGCTGACGGTCTCGGCGGCCACGACCTCCGCCTGCTCGGCTTCTTCGGGAGGAAAATCGGCCAGCCGGTCTACCGCCGCTTCCACGTCGTCCCTGACCTTCTTCGAATCGACGAAGTCCTTCAGCTCGATGGTGACGGTACCGACGTTTTCGGCGGCCTTGGAAGTCACCCTGTCGACCCCGTCGATGCCGGACACCGCCTCCTCGACACGACGGGTAATGCCTTCCTCGACTTCGGTGGGAGTCGCGCCCGGATAGGCCACGGTCACCATGACGACCCCCGGCGCGACGCTGGGGAAGATCTGGGCGGTCAGGCGCATTCCGGCAAGCAGGCCGCCCACCAGCATCAGCGTCATGATGAGGTTGGCCGCCACCGGGTTGTTCGCGAAGTATTGGACGAAGCCCCGGTCCGGGACGGCGGGTGGAACCGCCGGTGGCGGCAGCGCGGTCTCGCTCACGGAGTCGCGGCAGCCGTGCCCGGGTCGGCGATCTGCACGGCCTGTCCTTCTTGGGCACCCGGTACCGCGCCGAGTACGATGCCGTCCTCCGGGTCGAAGGCCGGCGTGATCCAGCCGTCGGCGGTGCGGCCGAGGGTTGGGGTCGACACCGCTCGCAATTCGCCGTCCGCGACGATCCAGACGCGGTCATTGGCCTGTTCCGCGGCATCCGGAAGCAGGAACGTATCGGCGAACACCGGACCGTCGATCTCGACGTCCACGAAAGTGCCCGGAACCGGCGGTTCGGCGGTCACCTTGAGATACAGCGTGGCGAACCGTGTGCGGCTGTCGAGTTCGGCGGACACCTTCTCGACGACGGCATCGAAGGTGCGGTACGGATCGCTTACCCGGGCTCGTCGGCCGACGGCGGGGGAGAGACGCTTAAGGTTGTCGGCGGAAATCGGTGCGACGACCTCGATGGCGTCGTCGGCGAAGACCTCCCCGAACGACTGGCCCCGGCTCAGCAGTTGGCCGACTTCCGCACTCGTCCGGGTGACCGTGCCGTCGAAAGGTAGCGAGAACGCCGTCCGTTCTAGATCGAGAGCCGCCACCCGCTCACGGGCCCGGGCCGCCGCCAGCCGTGCCTTGGCCTGGGCGATCTGGGGCACGCGAGCGACCAGCCCGGGCACTTCCTCGCCCGGATGCAGGAGGTCGTAGTTTGCCCGCGCGGCATCGCTTTTGGCCTGTTCGAGTCGCAGGTCCGATTCCGCCGTGGCGACATCGGCTTCGGCCGCCTCGACGGCCAGTTGGAAGTCCCGGGGATCGATGACCAGCAGTTGCTCCCCGGCGGCAAACGTACCGCCGACGCGCAAGGACGGCGAGATGGATATGACGCGGCCAGTCACCTGGGGTGTTAGCGCGATCCGATTGCGCACGTCGACGGAACCGGTCGCGGCGACTGTGAGAACGTTGGCGCCGGCGACGGGATGGAAGACGTTGACCAGCGGTTTGGGATCCTCACCGGCGCCGATCTGCAAGGCGGTGTCGTTGTTGCCCGGTGCCCGGGCGTACAGAAGGGCCAAGAGGACCAACGCGATCACCACGACCACCTGCGTGGTCCCTACCCAGCGTCGTTTGGGCTTTCCCGACGCGGGCTCGCCTAAGTCCGACATGGGTGCTACTGCTCCAGCAAACGTCAGTCAGGCAGGCCCAGCACCCGCTTGGCGATGATGTTGCGCTGGATCTCGGACGTGCCGCCCTCGATGGAGTTTGCCTTCGAGCGCAGCCAACCCCGGGTCGAACCGCGTTCGGCGCCCGTGAAGCCGTCGCCGGCCCAGCCCAGGCCCTGGGTGCCGAGGATCGACATGAGCAAGTCGTTCCGGCGCATGTTCTGTTCCGTGCCGTAGAGCTTGAACATGGAAGACAGGAAGCTAGGGGCTTGTGAACTCGTGGCCTCCTCGAACGACCGTCGGATGGTCAGTTGGTAGGCGTCGTCGCCAATGCGCTGTTCAGTGACGGCGTCGCGGATGGCCGGATCGGCGATCCGTCCGTCCACCTCGCCCACGTACTCCTTGGCCCACTCGTCGATGGTCTTGGCCCTCTGCCGCGTTCCGCCGCGCCCGCCGATGGAACTGCGCTCGTATTGCAGCAGTCGCTTGCCCACGGTCCAACCGTTGCCCGGCTGACCGATCAGGTTTCGCTTCGGAACCCGCACGTCGTCGAAGAAGGTCTGGCAGAACTCGGAGGCGCCGCTGATGAGTTCGATGGGAGTGACGGTGACGCCCGGCGTCTCCATGTCGAGCACCAGGAACGAGATGCCCTCGTGCTTGGATGCTTCGAAGTCGGTGCGCACCAGGCAGAAGATCCAGTCTGCGCCCACCGCACCGGAGGTCCAGATCTTCGAGCCGTTGACGATGTAGTCGTCGCCGTCCTCGTCGGCGCGCATCATGAGGCCCGCGAGATCCGAACCGGCACCGGGTTCGCTGTAGCCCTGGCACCAGCGGATCTCGCCCCGGGCGATGGGGGGCAGGTGTTCCCGGCATTGCGCGTCGTTGCCGAATTCGATGATGGCGGGGCCGATCATCGTGAGCCCGTGGCCGGCCAAGGCAGCCGGCGCGTTGATGCGCCGCATCTCCTCGTCGAGAATCATGTGCTCGGCGTTTGTGAGGCCGCCGCCGCCGTACTCCTTTGGCCAGGTCGGCGCGGTCCAGCCGCGCTCGGCCATCCGGTCCAGCCACAGCTTGGTGTCCGGATTGGCGTAGGTGGCCTTGCGGCCGCCCGCGGTATAGCCGCCGAGGCCGCGACGCAGGCTTTCCGGACAGTTCTCTGCGAGCCATTCCCTTGCTTCGAGACGAAAATCCATAGAGCGCTCCTTGTCAGAACGGGAACCCGCCGTTGGACCGCTCCATCGTCCGCTCCCAGCTTGAGACTTTACGGCTCTCGACGCTGACGCCGTTGGCGGGGCAAAGGTTGACCACGGCAACGTGACCGCCGTTGGCCCCGGCGAAGTGCGCGACCGGCGAGCCCGAATAGAACGCCGCCGTCTCGCCTTCGCTGTGGTCTGCCCAGACGTGGATGTGCCCGAGCGCGAGGTAGTCGAAGCCGGACGTGCGGATCTCTTCCCGGGTGATCGGCGACGAGCCCTGACTGACCCGGCGCTCGACCACCTGGCCGTGGGCCATGCCGATGTTCCAGTGCTGGTCGTGGCGTGCCGGGGCACCGGACAAGGGGTAGTTCTCGGGGGCGTGTTCGGCCATGGCCTTGCCCCATACCCGGGCGCCGATGTCGTCGAGGGTGACGCAGTCGCCGGCGTGGGACATCAGGCCATGCACGTGATCTCCCGCCGCATCGAAGTCGAACCGGTTCCAGACCGAGCCCTCGTCGTGGACGTCGTGATTGCCGGGCAGCATGACCACCGGGCAGCACAGTCGGGCGAACTGGGCGTATACGAAGTCTATGTTGGAGTCGTCGACCCGGTTGTTGTCGAACAGGTCGCCGGCGATCAACAGAAGATCGGCGTCAACGTCGCCGGTGGTGTCGACGACGCCGGCGAAAGCCCGTTCGGCACGGCTGCGGAATCCGTTGGTGGCCTGGTCTGTGTCGCGGCTGTCCAGGTGTACGTCGGAGGTATGCACGATGGTCAGGGATCGTTGCATGCGAACCTACTCGCCGACGGCATCCGCGAGCCGCTCGGCGGCATCGGCGAAATCCTGCATGAAGTTGTAGACCACCGTGCGCGCGGAGACCGTCTCGTTCATCAGGCCAACGCCTTGCCCGACGTAGTAGTTGACCAGTTGCCGTGCACCGGGGTGGTCGGACTGGGCGAGCTTGTTGATCTTCCGGAACGCAGCGCCCGCGAGCACGCCTTGCAGGGGCATGGGCAGCGGATCCGGCGCTTCCTCCGCGGTCCAGGCGTCGGTCCAGGCCGACTTGAGCTGACGGGTGTACTTGCCCGTCCGGCTGCGCGAACGCACGGTCTGGCGCGAGTTGGCGGCAAGCATCTTGTCCTTCACGACGGGCAGGGTCTCGGCTTCGGCGGTGGTCAGCCAGACCGAGCCGGTCCACACCCCCGCCGCGCCCATGGCCATGCAGGCCGCCATCTGCCGTCCCGTGACGATGCCGCCGGCCGCCACGACGTGGCTGCGATTGCCGTAGGTGCTAAGCGCGTCGAGCACCTCCGGCAGCAGCACCATGGTCGACACTTCGCCGCAATGGCCGCCCGCCTCGGTGCCTGCGACGACGATGACGTCGACCCCGGCTTCGGCGTGCTTGATGGCGTGCTCCTTGGCACCGGCCAGGGCGCCCACCTTGATGCCTTTGGCGCGTGCCCGGTCGAACATGAAGCCCGGCGGCACGCCGAGAGCATTGACGACGAGTCTCACGGGGTGGGCGAACGCGGCATCGAGGATCTTCCCGGCCCCGACCTCGCGCATGTTGTCGCCGACGCCGTCATGCACGGTGTCGGCCCACAGGTCGCCGGTGTCAATGTCGTGCCGGGCCAGCAGTTCGGCGATGTAGCGCTTGTGCTCTTCGGGAATGCGGTCTTCGAGTTCCCGGGCGGTCAGCGCGTGTTCCTTGCTGTCCATGCTGGTCGGAACGAGCAGATCGACGCCGTAGGACTTGCCGCCCACCTGCTCGTCGATCCAGTTCAGTTCGATGTCGAGGGTGGCGGGGGAGTGGCCAGCCGCGCCGAGCACGCCGAAGCCGCCGGCGTTGGTCACGGCCGCGATGACATCGCGGCAGTGGCTGAACGCGAACAGCGGGAACTCGATGCCGAGTTCGTCGCAGAGTCTGGAGTTCATGCCTTCTCCCTGGCCACGCCCGGGGCGTGTCCGCACGAACACGACATTCTACCGCGTGGTGCGCCGTTTTCGTTGCCCCGCGTCCGGCAAAGTCCGCCGGACAGGCGGAGACCGTCGCCGATGTTGCCCGGACGAGGCATTTCTCTTTGAAGACATGGCAGATTTCCTACAGACATGCCCAAAACGTTTGTGCATCGTGTAGTTTTGCTACTCGTAGTTGGACGACATGACCGCCGCCGTGATCGACACGCTTAGGTATGCAGATCGGCTCAAGCGGGCCGGCGTGGAACCGGGACAGGCCGAGGGGATGTCCCGCGCCCTGAACGACGAACTCACCGAAGGGCTGGTGACCCGCAAAGACCTTGACGACGCCGTCACGGGATTGAAGGGCGACCTCAACGACGCCGTCAAGGAACTGAGGGGCGACATCGACGGCCTCGGCAACAGGATCGAAGTGTTGGAGACGAAGTTCGACTCGAAGTTCGACGGCGTGGATGCCAAGTTCGACGCCGTGGATGCCAGGTTCGAGGCCATGGATGCCAAGTTCGACGCGCTCCGCAGTCAGAACAAGCACGTGTTCCTCGTGCTGGCGCTCATCGCCGGGCTTGGCCTCTACAACGCCGCGGCGCCGCATTTGCTTGGTAAGAACGTACACGCCGACCGTTCCAGCCTAGCGGCGCCGACCGCGCAGACGACGGCGGACCCAACGAAAGCGGCGAGCACTCCCGGGTCTTGATCGTGAGCAAACGCCAAGACGTTCCAACCAAGCACGCCAACGACATCTACGGCGACCTCGACAATCCCGCTAGGGAGACCCGTCCCGCGACACCGGCGGCCACCGTCGTCCTGCTGCGCGATACGGACGACGGTCCCGAGGTGCTGATGCTGCGCAAGAACTCGAAGATCGCCTTCGGGGGCATGTGGGTCTTCCCCGGTGGCCGCATCGATCCGGCGGACTACCCCGCGGACGGCGACAAAGACGTGGCCGCGCGCAATGCCGCCGCGCGGGAAGCCGCAGAGGAGGCAGGCGTCACGCTCGATCCCGCCGCGTTCATCTGGTTCGCCCACTGGACGCCGCCGCCAAGTACGCCGGTCCGCTTCGCCACCTGGTTCTTCGCCGCCCGCGGCGGCGACGAGGCCATCGACATCGACGGCGGCGAGATCGAGGACCACCGCTGGATTCGTCCAGCGGACGCACTCGCGAAGCATGCCGAAGGCGATATCGACCTGGTGCCGCCAACCTGGGTGACGCTCCATCACCTGTCCCTCTATCGGCCGGTTGGCGCGCTGCTCGAGGAGTTGGACTCCCGCGACCCCCGTTTCTACGAGACCCGGGCAGTGAAGCGCGCGGATGGCGTGCGCGTCGCGTTGTGGGCGGGTGACGCCGGCTACGAGGACTGGGACGCCGACCGGCAGGGCCCCCGGCACCGGTTGGTGATGCCGGAACACGGTTTCACCTTCGAGAACGACGTCGTCGACTACTGAGGAACGTCGCGCCGAGCCCACACTTCCCCGAGTGGCCTACACGGGATGTAAAACATTATTGACACGTCAGGCTGTGTCAAGTATATTTTACACCATGTCAACTAAATCAGATACGGGAGAGACACCATGGACACGTCCTTCGAGGAGAAGAGCGTCTGGATTCAACTCGTCGGTCTCGTCGTGGGGTTGGGCGGCTACCTGGCCGTCGCCGGCCTCATGCTGTGGAACGGTGTCAGTGCCCTACCAGCCTTCGTGCCGGTCTTCGCGGTGGCGATCGTTCTCGTCGTGGCCATCAACATCGCGGGACACGTCGTCGCGGCGATCGTCAGCCGGACGGACGAGGCCGACGAACGCGACCGGCTCATCGGGTGTGTCGCGGAAAGCCGGTCGTCGTGGATTCTGGGCGTCGGCGTCATTGGCGCGATCATGGCGCTGATCCTGTCGGTGGGCGGAGTCTGGGTGGCCCACCTTCTCCTCATCTCGCTGTTCGGCTCCGAGGTGGCGAAGGACGTGTTGCAGATCGTCTACTACCGCCGGGGGATCTGAACGTGGCCCAGTCGGGGACGAGCATCCGCAACCAGATCCGGACGCTGCGGTTCCACCACGGCGAGATGACGCAGCAGCAACTCGCCGACGAGGTCGGTGTCACCCGGCAGACGGTCAACGCGATCGAGGGCGGCAAGTACTCGCCGTCGCTCGAGGTCGCGTTCCGGATTGCCCACGTGTTCGGCAAGCCGCTCGAGGAAGTGTTTCAGTTCGAGGATCAGTCCATGGTCTTGCTGCGCAAGAAGCTCTGACGTTCGGGCAGACGAGACCCATGTCGGTCAGGAGGTCCGGCGGGTACAGTATCAATCATGGTTGTTGACATAATCTTCCCGGAAACGAAGGCCGTAGTCTTGTTCGGCGGTCTGGTCGCCTCTCTGTTGGGCTTGGGAGGCTGGCTGGCTTTCGGGGGATTCGCGTCGGGGACGACCAAGGTTGCGGGAGTGGGCGTGGCCATCCTCGCGGCCGTCCTCGTGGGGTACCTACTTCTGTTTGCAACGGCGTCCTTGCGTATAGAGAGGGAAGCCGTCGTGTTGGACATGCCGATATATGGTCATGCCGTTGATCGGAGGCAAGTAGTGCAAGATGGCGCACGGGCTCTGGACTTGATGGAGAGCACTGATCAGATGCCGACGATTCGGACGAACGGGATTGGCTTGCCGGGCTTGTTGGTTGGGCATGTGAAGCTCAGAGACGGAACGAAGGCGCGGGTGGCATTGACAGACAAGTCGTCGGTACTCTACTTGCCGTTGTCTGATGGCAGCGCATGGATGGTCAGCGTCGTCGATCCCGATCATGTGGCGGCGAGGTTGACCGAGAGCTAGAGCCGCACTGCAGCTATACCGGAAAGCCCTGAGACGCCTCAGGGGCGCCTACCGCAGGCGCTGGATCAGTGCCTCGACGTGGCCGTCCTGGCAGCCGAGGTCGTCCAATGCCGCTGCAAGTTGGAACAGATACTCGCGGTTGCTGCCGCTCGGACCGCGCGAGCGTGCGATCTGCGCGACCATGTCGTCGATGTGCGCAGGCCCCAGAAAGGCGAGATTTCCCGGTGACGCGATGTAGGTCACGCCGTTCACGGTGTCGCCCGCAGGAGGCGCACCGTCGGTCGCCGACAGCCGCATCGTCACGGGTACGCGCTCGTAGCCGTTCTTCTCACGGTGATCGAGGTGCTCGAACACCGTTTCGTCGACGCGGTAGGCGGCACCGACGCACACGGCATCCCGCTCTTCGACGAGCGTCACCACGCGGCCCGGCGCATCCGGCGTGCCCCGGTGGTCGTGGGAGCCCTGCCAGAAACGGCGCGCCCAGCCGCGAACGTCGGCACGACGCCGTTCGTGGTGGGGAAAGTCGACCCGCCAGATCAGCGAGCCGTAGCCGAATACCCAGTGCTGCACAG